>NCET01000126.1 GCA_002280815.1 Flavobacteriales bacterium 32-34-25
CATCAATTGCTGAAAAACATATTTCCATTCGTTTCCATGTGGTTTGATGTTACGACCAAATTTCTCGAAAGCTACTAAATGCGCAATTTCATGAATAAGCGTAATTAAAAACCGGTATTTATTCAAACTTCCGTTTACGGTAATTTCGTGTTTCCCACTAAGACCTTTTCGATAATCTCCATGACGAGTCGCACGTTCATTAACGATTTTCAAATGTACTCCATGCGCTACAATCAACTCAAAAACGGGTTTGACGGCGTGATCTGGAAGGTATTTTGTTAAGGTATCGCTCAATTGAAGTTAGAGATTAGAGGTTAGAAGTTAGAGGGAAAAATTAAAAATAGAAAAGTGGTTTGATTTTAATCCAAAACATAAAATTAAAACTGTTGACTTTTAACTTCTAACTTCTGACCTCTAATTTTTTTTTAAGGATTAGTAGTTGAAACCTGCAATACTTTTCCGTTAAAATATTTATTTCCGTTTAGTGTGAAATCGAAAATATAAGTAGCCATTCCTTCTGCCGAAATTGACGCCTGATAACCTGGGAAAGCTTCTTCTAACATTTCAGTTTGTACTGCACCAAGAGCCAAAACATTAAACGCAATACCGCGTTCTTTGTATTCTTCAGCTAATAATTCCGAAAGCGTAATTACAGCTCCTTTACTAGAACTATAAGCGGCAAGTCCGGCAAATTTCAAACTTCCCTGAACACCTCCCATAGAACTGATAGTAACCACATGGCTTCCTTTTTGTAAAAACGGAATACAAATACGAGTCAGATTAGCAACAGCAAAAACATTCACTTTATATACATTTTCAAAATCAGTTTGCGTTAAGGTTTCAAAAGGTTTGCATATTAAACTCCCTGCATTGTGAATCACAGCATCAACTTGTTTCCAGGTTGTAGAAAGAAATTGTTCCACTTGTTCTAAATCGGATTCTTTCGATAAATCAACCGAAAGACAACTGATATTTTTATGATCGATTAACTCTCGAGGTGTTTTTCTCGAAATGGCTAAAACCCGATGTCCTGCATTAGCAAACATTAAAGCCAATTCAAAGCCGATTCCTCTGCTGGTTCCTGTGATAATAATTTTCTTCATGCCACAAAAATAAACAAAATCAATGAACTAGTCGGTTTCCTTTTCGTCTAAAGCTATTTTGTTAGAAAAGTACTTTTTATGTACTTTATACCCTTGAAATCCCGCCATAAAAACAAAGAAAACGGGAATAATTACCGGTATCATATAATCGGTTAAAAAGGCAATTTGCTTGTGGATTTTATCCAAAAAGTAAATAATAAACAGCATCCCAAAGAAAACGCCAACCATCGTCCCGCCTACATAATAAAACTTTAATCGCTTATAAATACTAATGTAATTACCATTAAGAAAATAAAGGTTCCAGGCCAGCCAGAATGGAATTTGTAAAAAATTAAGGCAGCTCAAAAAAACCCCTATCCCAAAAACAGGCCATTGCAAATAGGAATCTAAGTAACTTTCACCATGAACTGTATCGGATGATTTTTGATAAAAAACAAAAGCAACAAGTAACAAAAAGAAAACCCCAAAAATCTCAATGCTTTTCATCAGTTTTTTATTCTGAACCAGTTGATTTGCAAAAATTAAAGTATAATAAGCAACAAAAGCTTCAATAAAAATAACACCCAAAATATACCATACTAAAGATTCCAAACCCAGTTCAGCATATACTTCAAGCCCCACAATATTCAAAAAACCCAATGGCAATGAGCCTAAAAAACTCACTGTAAATCCAACGGCTATGTTTTGAATGATTCTCATAATTAAAAATTTACAATTTTATTGCTTTGCTCCAGATGCAACCGGTATTCTTTCATTCCTTCTTTATGGGTTAAAAACGGAACGCCTTTTTTATTATTCAACATACTAATTTCATACATATACGTAATGTGTCGGGCTAGTTCTTTCCAGGCAAAAAATACCGAATGGGCAGGATCATAAATATGCGTTGGTTCGCTGGCAGCACCATTCAACTCTACAATTGCAAAATTTTTTCCCGCTTCTAATTCTTCCATTGTTGCATACATCACATCCAATCTCCCAAAAAAGAAATCAGGAATTTGCGAACAAATCACGTCCATAGTCGCTTCTAACTTTGGAGAAATCCAATGGCAGCTATCTATAAACTTAGCCCCACGAGCATGATTACCATAGGGAACTAAATTGCGCTTCTCTCCTATTTTTAAAACTTCTGAAAGTTGTGTTCCGTATTCTTTTTGTAAAGAGGCTAATTGCAACTCAAATCTTGGATTTGCTCTTATCAAAGTTTCTATTGTCGAAATTCCATCACCTGTCACAATTAAAAACTCCTTGGAAACAATTCCGGTAATTTTTCCTTTGTTTTCATTGGGATAACGCACATAAAAAATACCAACTTCATTTTCATACGGAATCAAATCCTGTAATAAAAAATCAAAATTAGCTTTTTGTGCATACTGATTCAACTCGGCAATACTATTGATTTTTTTCACGCCCGAACCACGCAAACCAATATCCGGCTTTGCAATTAATGGAAATTGAATTCCTGATTTTTCAATTATATTTTGAATTGCTGCCAAAGAAGTTCCTTCTGTTACCAATTCGGTTTTAGGATAATATTGTTGTGGAATTAAATTATAAATGGCTTTTTTAGATTCCATCATAAATCCGCCATTTTTAATTCCAGGATTGGAAGCATTGAAGAAAAAAAGCGATTTTGCCCGAATGGCATAGTACCCCCAGAGAAAGTAAATGGGAATATAAACCACTTGAAAAGGCCAATATTCCCAATGAAAAATTTTATGCAGCAGTAATTTCATTTTCTTAAATCTTAACAATCCGGTGGTGTCAAACAATTATAAACGAAGTTGAAAAATCTTCATTGGTAATCAAATCATAATGCAGTATTGCCACTTTATTTTTCTCAATTATCGATTGGGTAATGCTCAGGGTTTTAGTTTCTCCATTTCGATCGATAACTAAACCATTTTCCGTATTTTCCTGATCGGCATACCGATGAAACTGATACATATCCGTTTCCGAAAGTAATCCTTTATTTTCTAAAAACGCATAAAATAAATCAGCTCTTTCTTTTCTAACTGATCCTGAATATAATGTTGATGACGACCAAATGTGTTTTTCATTGGAATCTAAAACTAATTTTTCTTTGTTAGTTCCATTCCAACGCAGCTGAAACAATTGGTTATTCTGAAACAAAACCAATGTAAAAGGTTCGATGTTTTCCAAATCTATTTGTTCCCAAAAATCCTTTGGTGAATTTTCACTCATCAACTCTAAAACAATCAAACCACGACTTTTTCGATAAAAAGATTGCCTTTCATGCTTTTCCTCAGCTCCATTTAGCAACACAAGCACAGTTCCTTCTTCATCCACAATATACCAGGTTCCTCCTGCTTTTGGATCTTTTGGAAAAATCACATTCTTGCCTTTTACGGTATAATTTTTTGGAGGAATGGCACTGGGTCTGATAATGTTCTCATCCCGGTTAGAAGTAATAAAAATTCTGCCTTCACTATTTACAAAACTTACTGTACACATTTTTTTCTGAATTCGATAGTAGAACGGGCCACCCCAAAATTAGCATCGACATTTATATTTTCAAATTTTAAAACCACCACTTTTATCAACGCCTGATGATGGATACAATGTTCTAAATTATAGAGTAACTCTCTAAAATAATTACTTTGAATCCTAATTTCTTCACCTTCAATAAACTGCTGTAATTCGAGGTTTTTATTTTCATTCCTTAGTCCGTTTTGAATGGCTAGAATTTGTGCAATGGCATATTCCACATCAGTCTGAATCCATTGATTGCGTTCCCGATGATCATAATTAATTATTCCTGAATCCAGTTGATTTTCTAAACATTGAAACATTTCTATAATGTGCCTGCAATGTTCGCCTATACTGGCATAACTCAATTCCGGACAGGGATTTGTAAAATCATCTTTGGACAATTGCCTTAACAAATTGACCAATTCATTCAAACTTTTATTTATGGATGGTAGAAGCATATTAGAATTTTAAGTTTAACAAATTGACCAACTTACTTTTATCTTTACAAATTAAAACCGCACAACTAATTAATACTAAAAGTGCTAATACAAAAAGAGTTCCTCCATCATTTTGAACTTCTATGCCCAAAACAAAAATATGAGAAACTACCGCCCCAATCATTAATCCTAAACCCAATAATGCTCCAAAAATTGTTGTTCTGGGCATCAAAATTAAAACGGCTGCAACGAGTTCAAAAATTCCGGTTGCAATTCGTCCATAAGGTTCCATTCCTAATTTCGAAAAAATATACACACTCTCTGCTGCAGCTGTAAATTTAAAATAAAGCGTTTGCAATAAAATTACAGCAACAAAAAACCGTAAGAACCAAGTAAACACAGCTTTCACAACTACTTTTTTAAAGATTGCGCAGCAGCAACTAAAAGTTCATTCGAAATTCGGTGTTTGTAATCCGGTGTAATGTGTTCAAATTCAATTTCGCCGTCTAAATTTACAATAAAAACCGAAGGAACAGGCAAAAATTTATTATTCACACCATCCGAACCTTTAGCTATAATAGATTTGTATAAAAGAGGCGCCTGAAAAGCAATTCCCATGGCTTTTGCCAAATCTCCATTACTATCAGATAACAAAAGATAATTTACTTTGTCTTTTTCTTCAGTAACTTTCAGGTTTTTTGGAGCGTCAGGACTTACAGCCACAATCTGGTAACCTAAATCCAGTAATTCTTTTTCGGCTTCGCCCAAGGCTGCCAAATGCAAATTACAATATGGACACCAACCACCACGATAAAAAACTAAAATGGTTCTTTTTTTATCCAAAACTGTTTTTAAAGAAACGGCATTTCCATCAATTAATTTTAAAGTACTATTAGGAATTTTTTCTCCTATTAATAAAGGGGCAATATCTGTGGCTGATTGTGGCAAATTGCTTTGAGCATTCCCTGCAAAACCGATCACTAACAAAACGAAGCTGATTATTTTTTTCATAATATTATTATTTATAAATTTTATTCTGATTTTTTTTATACAATTACTTTCTTTTTTAAAATGACACTTTATAAAACAATCCTAAAACGATGCTACGGGTTAATCCGTCAGGACGAATATCTCTTACTACAAAAGGTGTGGCAATTAAAAATGACAAACTACTTTTTGTATTAAAATGATAAGAGGCATTTACACTCCCGTTTACTGTTAATCCATCCGAATTTTTGATTCGTTCTTCCTGACCAAAAATATTCTCAAAACGATCTTCTCCCAAATGGTATATAAATTGAAGGTTAGGCTTAAAAGTAAATTTTTGATTTATTGTTTTTAAAGAATAGCTTGCACCTACTAAAGCATCAGATTTTCTTTTAAATAAATTAGTTGAAGGAAAATCGTCCGTATCTGAAAACTCTTTAAAATAGGAATTCTTATTATTATTGAATACCGGAATTTGAACAACGGCACTAAAATCCCATTTTTTATATTTCAAATTTGTTCCTAAAAACAAATCAAAAGTTCCTAAACTGGCTTGATAATCGAGCGGTAAAGAAAACTCATTTATTTTGAGATTTGAACTGGTAAAAGGAAATTTCCAACCTCCCAAAATGCTCCATTGTTTTTGTTTGTTTTCTTCAAAATTATAATTTCCTATCAAGAAAGCATCACCAAAGCTTGCTCTTGTACCAAAACTCCCATTGGCTGAAGAAAAAGTGACTTTAGTATTCAGTGAAAATTTTTCAGAAAACCTTCTGGAATAAGATACATAAGGCGAAAAATAGCTAATATTCTGTTCCCCTTTACCAAAAATAGTTGCTACTTCGATATCATTTTTCAGCTCTTTTTCAGTAGCATTAAAAGCAGTACTTATAAAACAAGCGCCAGCATCACTACACCCCTGAGCCTTTACCACCAGTGTAAAAACAAAACTGACAATTAAAAATATCTTTTTCATGGCTTAATTTTGGGTTAACTCGGCAATGGCAAACAAATGATTGTATTGCTGACAATGAATTAGTACATGAGAATAAGATGCGACAGAAACAGACTTCGGAACAGCATAAACCCTGGCAGGGGTTAGATTCCCTAAAGTAACAAAATCATCAGGAGAAGCAGATTTTGACAAATAAATTTTCAAATCAGGACCACTTGAAATCGTAAATCCTTCTAACATTAGCTTATATTCATTGTTGTCCAAATA
This sequence comes from Flavobacteriales bacterium 32-34-25, assembly GCA_002280815.1. GTDB lineage: Bacteria > Bacteroidota > Bacteroidia > Flavobacteriales > Flavobacteriaceae > Flavobacterium. Next base: position 6,243 of record NCET01000126.1, read on the forward strand.
AATCTTAAGCCCGCCAGAAACGGAAATTCCTGAAGTTGGACTAAACACACCACTGTATTTCAAAACTGCATTTTCAGGAGCAGGAGTTATTGCATCAGGTGGCGTAATAGTTATAGGATTCAAATCACTCTTAGTGAGTTCACCTTCTGTTTCACAGGAAAACAGAAAGAATAAAACAGGAATCATCAAAAGTTTTTTCATAGCTATTTCATTTTATTAAAACAAAATTAAGCAGCTATTAAAAAACGAATTGTCAGCTAATTTACATTAGACCAAAAATAAATCAGAGCTTAGAAATATCATCAATAATGATTTGTTTTCTATTGTAATAAATAAGATTTTTTTCTTCCAGTTCATTTAACAATAAAGTGGCTGTTTGCCTGGAAGTACATATAATTTGAGCAATATCATTTTGAGTTAAATAATTGTCCAGTTCAATTTTATTGCCTTCTGTTTTTCCTTCTCGCTCTGCCCAATCTTTTAAAAAAAGGATTAATCGGGTTTTAGCATCTTTAGAAAATAAATTCGAATAATTGTTCTTGATGCGTTTCATTTTCAATCCTACAAATTTGGTGTAAGAAAGTGCCAAACTGGGATTTTTCAACAATAAATCTTCAAAATCCGACATCAGGAAGCTGCAAATAACGACATCATCTGAAAGCACTTTTGCATATTCATTAGACTGTTTGTCATTTTCTAAAGTCAATTCGCCAAACAAATCCCCTTTTTGAATAATATCTTTTATGGTTTCGTTTCCTTCTTCATCAACAGCTACAATTTTGATGTTTCCTTTTTTAAGCAAAAAAATTCTTGGCACATCTGAAGAAGAGAAATAAATAATCTCTCCCTTCTTTGCTTTTTTAAAACCGGTAATAATACACAATTGCTTAATTTGAGACATACTCAATGTCCAAAACAATTTGTGATCTCGCAGGTACCAATATTTTAAATCTTCATACATAAAAGGGAACTTTGGGATAAAAGTAATTACTAATCTTAGCATCGCGCATCATGCGTTCCACATGGTATTCGGCAACATAGCCGTTCCCACCATGAATTTGAACAGCTTCAATAGTAACATCCATTGCGGTTTGTGATGCAAATAATTTAGCCATCGCGCCTGATTGGGTAATATCTTTTCCGGCATCTTTCTCAGAAGCCGCTTTCAAACACAACAATTTAGCAGCCATAATCTGGGTTGCCATATCTACTAATTTAAAAGCAATTGCCTGATGTTTAAAAATTTCTTTTCCAAAAGATTCACGAACATGAGAATATTTCAAAGCCAATTCATAAGCACCCGTAGCGATTCCTAAGGCCTGAGAAGCAATACCTATTCGACCGCCATTTAAAACCGCCATGGCAAAATGAAAGCCAAAGCCATCCTCACCTATCCTATTTTCCTTTGGTACTTTTACATTGGTAAATAGTAACGAATGCGTATCTGAACCCCGAATTCCCATTTTCTTTTCTTTTGGGCCAATTTCAAAACCAGCCCAACTTTTTTCAACTATAAATGCATTAATTCCTTTATGTCCTTTTTCAGCATCGGTTTGCGCCATAACAATATACGTCGAAGCAGTAGAACCATTGGTTATCCAGTTTTTTGTCCCGTTTAACAAATAATGATCTCCTTTATCGATGGCTGTAGTTTTTTGCGAAGTAGCATCAGAACCTGCATTGGGTTCCGAAAGACAAAAAGCACCAATAATTTCGCCTTTGGCTAACGGAACTAAATATTTTTGTTTTTGTTCTTCATTACAATATTTTTCCATGCCCGCACAAACCAAAGAATTATTCACCGACATAATCACCGCCGATGAAGCATCTACTTTTGCAATTTCACTAAGCACCAAAACATAAGAAACATTGTCCATGCCCGAACCGCCATACTTAGGATCGACCATCATTCCCAGAAAACCCAATTCG
>NCET01000504.1 GCA_002280815.1 Flavobacteriales bacterium 32-34-25
GAGTAGTTTTTAATGAAAAATGGAGGTGGTCATTTTGCTCCGGAATTAGGTGGTCACTTTAAATTGGAATTGGGTGGTCAATATTACTGGAATTTGCAATCCTGGATGAAATTTATGATGATATGGAATTTGAATCTAATGAGGCTTATATAACAATTGAAGAAGAAGACCTAGTTCATTTAGTCCAACAAATTAGAGAGCAAAATTTAGTTATGGGCAAAGATATAGGTGTGATTTCATATAATGAAACCCCCTTAAAAGAACTTCTTGGAATTACAGTAATTAGCACTGATTTTAAAGGAATGGGTGAGGCAACAGCAAGACTTGTATTAACTAATAAAAAAGAGATCTTCAAAAACCCATTCAATTACATAGAGCGTAATTCGCTATAGAGTAGGTTCTTTAATGAAGACAATAATTTTATTTTAGAAAAAGGTTTATTTAGTTGATAATATAGTTTGAAAATTTAAATTTATAACATTTAAATAAATACACGCACAGTCACTTGCGTAAACTGACCCAACCGATAGGTAAGAGTCAGTTTAGTACAAGTGACTGTATCGCTTAGACCGCCCCGCAATTGTTCTGACCCTAGGAAGAACAATTGCGGGGCGGCGACCATTCAGCCCACCATAATGGGCTGTGATCTGAATTCTGCAAGGTTGAGAAAGAAACCCCGATGTTGGGTCATTCCGTCACGGAACAACTTCCATAATAGGGATGCTGCCATATTAGCCAGTGTGGAATTGATGAATAAATCCTGTTTTTCCAATGCTTCGGCAAGGGAACAGCTAGGTTCGTTGTTATCGTTCTGTGATTCCAGTTGCTCCCTAAATTCTTCTATAACGCTAGGAAGATTAGATACAGCCCTGAATAGTTTGGAATGGGGTTGTGGAATGTTTCCGATAGTGGAGAGAATGACCTGCCCTGTGTGGCGTGAATTACCAATGTCCATCCAGTAGAGGCATTTGTTTCGCTCCCAATTATTGTATCCAGTAAATTCCTCTAAAACGTTAGTAATGTCAAATCGCGCTGATGCAGTATCTACGCAACTGATATAGATATTCGCCTTGCCTTGATTGGACAATAATTTCAAATTACATGTATTGAATTGCTCGGTTACGGCTTTCCATTTCGTTCCGAAAAAACGATTGGTTCGATTGATGAGAGCAACGGCTTTGGGTAGTCCAATTTCGGCATCTGCAAAAAGTTGTCGCCCCTGATTGGCAGGTGTAATTATATCATCATCAAATAAATTGAGATGTAATCCAGGGTGTCCTAAGGCAATAAGACTATGATTTATTTTTGCTAGTGCAGTAAGCATATTACTTCCCGTTCCTCCTGCACCGATAAGATTTACAGTAATGGGATTGGTTGGGTTTATCAGGTAATTGTCTGTGTAATGTATAGCTGTTTGTGGTTTCATGATAGTAGTTGTTTAAGCGTTAAACCATTTTTAATTAGGGATTTCATCGGGAATTGTTTTCGGCTATTTACTGCAAATTCCAGTAATATTGACCACCCAATTCCAATTTAAAGTGACCACCTAATTCCGGAGCAAAATGACCACCTCCATTTTTCATTAAAAACTACTC
>NCET01000505.1 GCA_002280815.1 Flavobacteriales bacterium 32-34-25
GCTTCTGATCGCTTGTTGAAATTGATTGACAAAGGCGTAACGGTGGAACAAGTGGCGCGTGTAACCCGCAATTTTACCGAAGCAGGAATTATGGTGCATGCTTATTTAATGTATGGTTACCCAACCCAAACAGTTCAGGAAACAGTAGATAGTCTGGAAATGGTACGTCAACTATTCGAAGCAGGGATTTTGCAGTCTGGCTTTTGGCATCAATTTGCCATGACGGCGCATAGTCCGGTAGGCATGTATCCAGAGAAATTTGGTGTTGTTCCAACTTCCCCTCCTTTGGAGGGGTTAGGGGAGGTTTTCGCTAATAATGATATTAATTATACTGATTCAACAGGAATCGATCACGATAAATTTAGTTTTGGACTCAAGAAATCACTCTTTAATTATATGCACGGAATCTGTTTTGATTTCGAATTGCAAGAATGGTTTGATTTTAAAATTCCAAAGACTAAAATTCCAGAAGATTTTATATTTAATGCTCTTGAAGAAGCAACTGATTTTAATACCAAGCCAAATGCAAAAGTAGTTTGGCTAGGAGGGAAACCTCTTGTGGAGTATTTTACAAAATCCAAAAAAGGAAACGTATGGGAAATGTTAACCTTGACTTTTCATGATAGGAAAGAAAGTTTTACGATTCAAACGAATAAAGCAGAAGGAGAATGGTTGATAGCCATATTGGAAAAGATTGCTGTTTCGAATACTAAGATTTATACTTTCCAAGAAGTAAAAACCGACTTTGAGTTGGATTTAGATGATTTTGAATTGTTTTGGTATTCAAAACCAGTAAAGACTTTGGCTGAGTTTGGACTTTTGATTTTGTAATCTAGAAAGATGAAACATATATGATCTTGAATTTTATTCCATAGTTATAACTTACCTATTATATATAAACAAGAAAACCTCCTAAAATGGAGGTTTTCTTGTTTATATGTGTTTTTTAGTCGCGCTTATTTTTATTTTGAATTAATATACCCCTATTTTTTTATGGGGTCTTTGGTTTTTAAAAGTGTTTTTATTGCTTTTTAATCGATTTTTTAACTCTGTTTTTGATTTTGATGGTGTTTTTTGAAGGGTTTTTGTTTTTTAAGCATGAGAATAATCATTTTTTTGATGTTTAAAAATAAGGAAAATGTATTTTTTTTTAATCGAATCCTGATTTTTGATAATTCGACGTCAAAATCGGTAAAAAGTTATATTATTTCATTTTTGTAAAACTAAAAGTTGATAAATTTGCTTCAAGAAAGATGTTAAAAATGTATTAAATACTGAGAATAATATGTTAATATCTCTTTTTAAGTAAAAATAATTTAAATAACCAAAACAAAATTCAACATGAAAAAAGTAATTTTTATTTTAGCTTTAGCGCTGACAGGAAGCATGACATTTGCACAAGACACTCCATTAGAAATTTCAGGTTCTGCCGATGTTTACTACAAATATGATTTTGCAAAAATTTCTAACTCTAATAATGAAATGGGTTATGGAGGACCTGTTACCAGTTTTGGAACAGATCAGAATTCAGTTTCTTTAGGTATGATTGATATTGCTTTGAAAAAAACAACAGGTAAAACGTCTTTCGTGG
>NCET01000127.1 GCA_002280815.1 Flavobacteriales bacterium 32-34-25
GTTTTAGAGGGAATTAAAAGTAGTGTTCTTGGTTTCAATTTATCTTGAGCATCAGGATTTAATTTATAGATATCATACGGTGTCACTTGATACTTTTTAGCGATTTCAGTTATCGTTTCTCCTCGTTCAACTTTATGAGTAATGGTTTCTTGCGAAAAAACCACATTGGCAAATAATAAAACAGGAATCCAAATTGCAAAAAAATACTTCATTCGATTATTGTATTTAAAAAATTACTACACTAAAGATAAAAAACGGTACCAAATTTTATTCCAAAATCTGATACCGTTTTTATAATAACTAAGAAACGCCCATTAAGAAGTTTCTATTATTCCCACTCAATTGTTGCTGGTGGTTTTGAACTAATATCATAAACAACACGATTCACACCTTTTACCTTATTGATAATATCATTAGATACTTTCATCAAGAAATCATACGGCAAGTGAACCCAGTCAGCAGTCATACCATCAGTAGATTCTACAGCACGAAGCGCCACTACTTTTTCGTAAGTACGCTCGTCACCCATAACTCCAACACTATTTACAGGAAGCAAAATAGCTCCTGCCTGCCAAACTTTATCATACAATCCCCAAGATTTCAATCCGTCGATAAAAACCTTATCTACATCTTGCAAGATTTGTACTTTTTCTAAAGTAATATCTCCTAAAATTCTAATTGACAATCCTGGTCCTGGGAAAGGATGTCTTCCTAATAATTCCGGATCAATTCCTAAAGTTGCTCCCACTCTACGTACTTCATCTTTAAAAAGCATACGCAAAGGTTCCACAATTTTCAATTTCATATAATCTGGTAAACCTCCCACATTGTGGTGTGATTTAATGGTTGCCGATGGTCCTTTTACAGAAACCGATTCGATAACATCTGGATAAATTGTCCCTTGGGCTAACCAAGTTACATCTTCAATCTTATGCGACTCATCATCAAAAACTTCGATAAAAGCATTTCCGATGGCTTTTCTTTTTAATTCCGGATCAGTAACTCCAGCCAAGGCATCATAAAAACGTTGCGAAGCATCTACTCCTTTTACGTTCAAGCCCATTCCTTCGTATTGATCTAAAACGCTTTGAAATTCATTTTTACGTAACAAACCATTGTTTACAAAAATACAATACAGGTTTTTCCCGATTGCTTTATGCAATAAAACCGCTGCTACAGTTGAATCTACTCCTCCAGAAAGACCCAAAACAACTTTGTCGTCTCCGATTTTTTCTTTCATTTCAGCCACGATTTCTTCAACGAAAGCACCTGGCGTGAAATTTTGAGGAACTTTAGCAATTTTTACTAAAAAGTTCTCCAACATTTGTTTCCCTTCAGTAGAATGATATACTTCTGGGTGGTATTGAATTGCATAAGTAGTTTCACCTTCAATTTTGTAAGCTGCAAATTCCACATCATGTGTACTTGCTAATTTCACTCCATTTGTTGGCAACGCCTTAATACTATCACTATGACTCATCCAAACTTGACTGTTTGGAGAAACTCCTTCAAAGAAAACTTCATCTTCCTTAATATAAGACAAATTAGCTCTACCGTATTCTCTTGTATTAGATGCTGCAACTTCACCTCCACTAAAGTGAGACAAATATTGCGCTCCGTAACACACGGCAAGCATTGGCAATTTCCCTCTAATTTGAGACAAATCAGGATGTGGTGCATCTTCTCCGCGAACAGAAAAAGGACTACCTCCTAAGATTACGGCTTTATAACTTGATAAATCCGATGGAAAATTATTATATGGAAAAATTTCGCAGAATATATTTAATTCGCGAACTCTACGCGCAATCAGCTGAGTGTATTGCGACCCGAAATCTAAAATAAGTACGTTGTGTTGCATGGGCGCAAAATTACTTTTAAAATTTGGAATGGAAAAATGGAATTTTGAAATTTTTCATTTTTTTTCCAATCCATTTTTGCTCCTTTTATTTTTCAAAAAACAACATACTCAACGCATAAGGTTTTTATTCTTTTACAATAACAAATTTCCCTTTTACACCTTTGTCCCAGTTGTCCCATAACTCTGAACGCACTAAAACTCCTTTATCATCATAAATTTTAAAATCGCAAGTATTTCCTCCTGAAGTTCCTTTACTATAAGCTTCCATTTCAAAAGTGTTAATACCATCCTTTAAATCAAAAATAAATTGACCATAACTAGAATACAATTCCATTATCCCGCCAATCATTTGATTATTTAATGTAGCCTTAATTAAATCTCCATCAACATATACAAAATCGCGGTACTGGACAACAAAATACTTAGACTTGGTTCTAATCTCTCCAAAATTTTTATCAATTTTCACCAAAAGTCGGTCGTCTTCCCTCAAACCTTCTCTAATCAAAGTTTTATCTAAATCTTTGGTCATTTTATCTCTAATTCGATCTCCTGGATTCACAAAATCATTGGTTTGTTCCATCGAAAAAGACTTCGCTTCCCCTATTTGATATTTCGAACTAGAAGGCAAAACAACATCTGGCTTTTTAAAAAGATCTGGTGCTTTAATTACTGGAGCATCAGTTGTTGAAGGCGTAATTTTCTTAGGAGCTGGAGTAGTTTTCAATGGTGCAATTGCTTTGAACTTAGCAGAATTAAACTCATTTTGAGCATAACTGCTAATAGCAAAACACATCATTATAAACAACAAAAATGGCTTCATATAATCTTATTTTGTTTTATCAATATTCCTAAGTATCAACAAATATACCAAGCTTTCATTTTATAAAACAAAACCCGAACTGAACATTAATTAAATTTTAACCAAAAGTCTTAAAACTATTCTTTTTCTATTACAATAGTCGCCTTAAACCCTTGAGCAATATTCCATTGATTAGATGAAATCACATTTCCATTATCATCATAGATTTTGAATTCGGCTGTATTTGGCGCAGCAAAACCTTCATTGATTGCTTCAAAATCAATACGATTCACTCCTTTTTGCAAAGTAATATCAAAACCTTGAGCTTCTCCATTTAAAAGTACTTCTGGCTCTACAATAACATAATTCAAATACACTCTTACCTTATCTCCATCAACATAAGCCGCATCGCGATACCTTACTTTAGCAGTTCCGGAACCTGTTTTTACCACTCCTAAATCCTGATCCCTTTTGGCTAATTTTTCAGCATCATAATTTTCTTTCTCAGGAACTTTATATTCGTTTTTATCTAATCCTCCCACTTCATAGGCTTTGATTTTATTAAAATCCTCGTTAGAAAACTTAACATCTTTTACCTTTACCTCTTTAACTTCCTTCTTTTTTAACGGAGCTGCTTTAACTTTTAAATCACCACCAAATTCTTGTTGTGAATAAGCTGACGATAGCACTCCGAATAATAAACCTAAAATAAAAACCTGACCTTTAAAACTAAAATATTGATTCATCTTTATATCTTTTTAATTAAAAAACTATATTCAAAAAAACAACTTTTCTGAACTTATTCCTAATAGATAACAATAAACTTTTGTTTTTATTGTAAAAAAACGATAATTGAAAACTAAAAATTACAATTTGAGTTTATCCAAATCGGTGTTTTTTATTTTAGTATTTTTTATAAATTGCAAAAAATATTCTAAACTTTAAACAGAGGCTCATTCCTCTATAACACAATTAATTACATCAAAATGAAAAGAGAAAACATCTTAACAGGATCGCCATGGGAAGACAAAATGGGATATTGTCGTGCTGTCCGTATTGGAAATATTATTGAAGTTTCGGGAACTGTTGCAATTATTGACGGTGACAAAGTAAAAGCTGACGATGCTCATGCTCAAACTTTAAACATTCTAGAAAGAGTTGAAAAAGTACTTGAAGATTTAAATGCAGGGATGAAAGATGTTATTCGTACGCGTATTTTCACAACTGATGTAACTACATTTGAAGCAGTGGCTACAGCTCACGCTCAATTTTTCAAAGACATCAAACCAACAACTGGTTTTTACGGAATCAACCAATTAGTTGCTCCTGAATACCTTGTTGAAATTGAATTGACTGCGGTTATTGCAGAATAATTACAATCTTGAAATTACTCTTCGAGCGCAACAAAAGCAATTAGCCAACTCAATTTGCTTTTGTTGCGCTCGAATTCTATAAATATCATTGCAAACACTCCAAGAAACCAATGGATTTAAAAAAAACAATACTGCTCTCTTGTAAGTGGATTTTAATTTGTGCTTTAATAGGTCTTTTTTCTGGCTCGGCTTCTGCTCTTTTATTAGTCGCTTTAGAATGGGCAGCACAACTTAGAACCCAAAACATTTGGCTTATCTTGTTTTTACCCATCGGAGGTTTATTAATAGGATTGTTGTATCATTATTATGGTCAAGACGCAGTAAAAGGAAACAATCTTTTATTAGACGAATACAAAACGCCTAAAAAAACAATTCCGCTAAAAATGGCTCCTTTTGTACTTTTAGGAACTATAATTACGCATCTTTTTGGAGGATCGGCAGGTCGAGAAGGAACGGCTGTACAAATGGGAGGCGCTATTTCAGATCAATTTAGCAAACTCTTTAAGCTTGATGCAACCGACAGAAAAACGCTGATTATTCTAGGAATCAGTGCTGGTTTTGCTTCTGTTTTTGGAACGCCACTTGCCGGAGCTATTTTTGCCTTAGAAGTTCTTTATTGTTGTAAAATCAGTTTAAAAAGCAGTATTCTCTCTTTTGTTGTTGCTTTTTTTGCTTATTACACTGTTGAAATTTGGGGAGTTCACCACACGGCTTATAGTATTCCTACGGTTCCCGAATTGAATTTTGAAAATTTACTTTGGATAATTCCATCTAGTATTTTATTTGGTTTAGCAGCAATGTTATTTTCAAGAAGCACTCACTTCTGGACTTCATTGTTTAAAAAAATCATATCCTATCCACCACTGCGTCCTTATGTAGGCGGAATCATTTTTGCATTAGTAGTTTACCCACTTGGAGCGACTAAATTTATGGGATTAGGAGTTCCTTCAATAGTAGAAGCGTTTAGTAAACCCAGCGAATCTTACGATTTTCTACTCAAGATACTTTTTACTGGATTTACCTTAGGAGCTGGTTTTAAAGGTGGCGAAGTAACGCCTTTGTTTTTTGTTGGTGCCACTTTAGGCAGTGCTTTATCCGTTTTTATTCCTTTACCCATTGCACTTTTGGCAGGAATGGGATTTGTAGCGGTATTTTCGGGAGCAACTCATACACCTGTAGCCTGCACTGTTATGGGAATGGAGCTTTTTGGTATCGAAAGTGCCGTTTTTATTGCCATTTCTTGTTGTATTGCCTATCTGGCTTCGGGCTCCGTTGGAATATATCATTCGCAAACGGTAGAAGGTGTAAAATACCATTTGTATGAAAAATTCAAATCAAAAAAGTTCAAGCATTTGTAAAACACAAAAAAGAAGTTAATTTTTAAATGATTTCATAGTTTACACTAAAAAAATGTAAATTCGCAAACTATGAAAATACAAGACATACAAGCGATACAATCCTTATTGGCTACGCCAAAAAAAATTGCAATTATTCCGCACAGAAATCCTGATGGTGATGCTATGGGCTCTACCTTAGGGCTATACCATTTTTTAACAAAAAACAATCACGAGGCTACGGTAATTTCGCCAAACGAATTTCCTGATTTTTTAGCCTGGCTACCAGGTTCAGAAACGGTACAAATATTCGAAAAAGACAAAGAAAATTGCACTGCAATATTAGAAGAAGCTGACATTGTTTTCACCCTTGATTTCAATGCGTTTCATCGTGTAGGCGAAATGGAAAAAGTACTAGAAGTTCTTCAAACAACTTATATTATGATTGATCATCATCAAAAACCTGATGATTATGCAACCTATATGTATTCTAATACTTCCATTGGTTCTACTTGCGAAATGGTCTACAACTTTATTTCTTTTTTAGATCAAAAAAACCAAATAGACAAGACCATTGGAACTTGTATTTACACAGGAATCTTAACTGATTCAGGCTCTTTTAAGTTTCCTAACACAACTGGAAACACACATAGAATTGTTGCCGAATTGATTGACCTTGGTGTAGAAAACACTAAAATTCCTAATTTACTTTTTGATAATAGTTCTTATAATAGATTACAACTATTAGGTAGAGCTTTGCAAAATTTAAAAACTTTTCCTGAGAATAAAACCTCATACACCACTCTTACTCAAGAGGAATTAAATAGTTTTAACTATGTAAAAGGAGATACTGAAGGCATTGTAAATTACGGATTAAGCATCAAAGGAATTCAGTTTACAGCTATTTTTATCGAAAATAAAGATGAAAAAATCATCAAAATTTCTTTCCGTTCCCAAGGTGATTTCGATGTAAACGAATTTGCTAGAGAACACTTTAACGGAGGAGGACATCGAAATGCTGCTGGAGGAAAATCAGAAGTTTCAATGGAGGAAACCATCGTTAAATTTGAAAATTTAGTCAAAAACCTAACGCTATAAATCATGAAAGTCATCCAATTTATTGTTATAAGTTGCTTCGCAGGCCTTGTTTTTACAGGCTGTAAACAACATCAAGATGCTCGTCGTCCTGTGTCGAGTGCGTCTGGAGTTTTTATGAAAAAATCAGTAGAAAGGAACAAAAAATTAAATGCTTCCGACGAGGATTTAATAAAAGCTTTGATGAAAAAAAATCCTAGCATCAACTATTTTGCGTCAACTAAAGGTTATTGGTATTCGTATGAAACTAAAAACGATACCGATACTTTAACCCCTAAAAAAGGAGATGTTGCTTTTTTTAACTACGAATTAAAAGACCTGAACGGAACAACTATCTATTCGGAAGTTGAACTTAGACCACAAGTGTACCGAATAGACAAGCAAGAAATCATGACAGGAATTCGAGATGGTATCAAATTGATGCGTAAAAATGAAAAAGTAAACTTTCTTTTTCCTTCTCATATTGCATACGGTTATCATGGCGACAACAAAAAAATTGGACCTAACCAACCTTTAATTTGCACAATAACGCTAAACGATTTCAAACCGGAAGCAGTTTACAAAAAAGAATTGGAACAAAATCTTGAATTCAATAATGCACCAGCTCAAGACAGCGTTAAAAAACCAAAAAAAGTAGTTTCAAAACCTAAAAAAACAACTCAAGATACCTTAGAACAATAAGTTTAACATTAACCCATTATGAAAAAAAACATTCTATTTGTAATTAACCCATTATGAAAAAAAACATTCTATTTGTATTGCTTCTCATCACTACATTGTATTCTTGCAAGGAAGAAAACAGCAATTTAGCCGATGGTTTATATGCCAAAATTGAAACCAATAAAGGAACTATTTTTTTAGAACTAGACTACAACAGAGCTCCAATAACTGTGGCTAACTTTGTAACATTAGCCGAAGGAAAAAATGATTTTGTTACCAATGAACACCTTAAAGGACGCCCATTTTATGATGGTTTAAGATTCCACCGTGTCATTAAAGAATTCATGATACAAACTGGAGATCCTTTAGGAACAGGTTCTGGAGATGCTGGTTATAAATTTAAAGACGAATTTAGCGATTTGATTTTTGACAAAGAAGGTCTTTTGGCTATGGCCAATAACGGTCCAGCAACAAACAGCAGTCAATTTTTTATTACACACCTTGCTACTCCATGGCTAGACAACAAACATACTATTTTTGGTCGCGTAGTTGACAATGGAATGGAAACAGTAAACAAAATTGAACAAAACGACCGAATCGAATCGATAACAATTATCCGCAAAGGGGAAGCCGCTAAAAAATTTGATGCCGAAAAAACATTCTACGATTATTTCTCTATTGAGTCTAAAAAACAAAAAGAGCAAATGAATATTGAAGCTCAAAACGAAAAAGAATATGAGGCCAAATACGGAAAAGTAATTGAAGAAAAAATAGCTTATTTTGACGCTTTAAAAGGCAAAGCAACCAAAACTGCTTCTGGATTAAAATACATTATCACTAAAAAAGGAAGTGGCAAAAAACCAACAAAAGGAACCGAAGTAAAAATTTATTATGCTGGTTTTCTTGAAAGCGGACAACTTTTTGATACTAATGTTGAAAGCATAGCACAGGCTTTTGGAAAATTTGATCCAAACCGAGCTGCGCAGGGAGGTTACGAAACTATTCCTTTTCAAGCAGGTAAAAAAGACGGTATGATTCCAGGATTTATTGAAGGCCTTGAACAAATGTCTTATGGAGACAAAGCCGTCTTATTTATTCCTTCGCATTTAGCTTATGGCGCTGGTGGAGCAGGAAATGTAATTCCGCCTTATGCTAATATTACATTCGAAATTGAATTAGTTCAAGCACAATAATCATAAAAAAACAATCACAGAATACACTAATCTAATGAAATTCAAACTCTTATTTTTAGCCTTTTTTGCTTTAATTAGCGTTCAGGCACAGGAAACTTCAAAAAAAACAGTTAAAAATCCAGTTAAAAAAGCCGCTATTATAAAAGAAGACGGGATTTTTGCAACTGTCAATACAAATAAAGGAGCCATCATTCTAAAACTAGAATTCGAAAAAACTCCCGTAACTGTTGCCAACTTTATTAGTCTTGCTCAAGGCAAAAATGAATTTGTAACGGACAAAAAACTAAAAGGAAAACCATTTTTTGATGGTTTAAAATTCCACCGAGTAATTAGCGAATTTATGATTCAGGGTGGTGATCCACAAGGAACAGGAGCAGGCGGACCAGGTTATGCTTTTAAAGACGAATTTATTCCTGATCACCCATAAAGAAACACCTTGGTTAAATGCAAAACACACTATTTTTGGTCATGTAATTGAAGGAATGGATGTAGTAAACAGCATTGCTCAGGACGATGTAATTAAAAATATCATCATTACTCAAAAAGGTGCATTAGCAAAAAAATTCAAAGCCGAAAAAGTATTTGCTAACTATTACAACAACAAAGCCGAAGAAGAAAAGAAAGAAGCTGAAGCAAAAGCAGAGGCCGAAAGAATTCAAAAAGAAAAAATGGCGGCATTAGTTTCTGAAAAAATAGCTTATTTCAACACTCAAAAAGCTACTGCAACCACTACTCCATCAGGATTGGTATACAAAATAACTCAAAAAGGAACTGGTGCAAAACCAGCTGCGGGAACAACCGTTTATTTTCATTACACTGGTTTTCTTGAAGATGGAAACTTGTTTGACAGCAGCCGTGAAGATGTAGCTAAGGCTTACAACAAACACAACGAAATGCGTGCAATGCAAGGTGGCTACAATCCTTTTCCTTTTGAAATGGGTAAAAAAGACGGTATGATTCCTGGATTTATCGAAGCAATTAATTTACTTTCTTTTGGAGATAAAATGATTGCTTTTATTCCTGCAAAATTAGCCTATGGCGAAAGTGGTGCAGGTGGAGTAATTCCTCCAAATGCTACTTTGATTTTCGAACTAGAAATTTTCGAAAAGCAAACCGAAAACAAATAAACTAGAATCCAATTAGTCATCCGTGGACTATTTTGACTATATTAGATAAATTCAAAAAATTAAAAACATGAATCTATCAAAAATTATAGGAATCGTATTAATTGCAATTAGTTTAGGATTGGGGTATTTAGGATTTAATAAAATAAAGGAAAACACGAATGAAATTAATTTGCTAGGTGTAAAAATCGAAGCTTCAAACGAATCAGCAAAACAAGAAGGTTATATGTATGTAGGTTTTGCTGTGCTGCTTTTTGTTGGAGGACTTTACACAGTAAATAAATCAAAATAATAGGACACAAAAAACCCTTTCGATAATTATAACGAAAGGGTTTTTCAATTTTATGGAGAAGTCTATTTTTTTCCAAATTTCCATTCAAACTCATCTTTGTCATTTATGATGGCTCCAACTTCAAGTTTCACAACCTCATCAAATTCGGTTTGAAACAACAACCAATTGTCTTCGTTAAAATAATTTTCAAAAGTATCAAATTCTTTGAAACAACAACCAATTGTCTTCGTTAAAATAATTTTCAAAAGTATCAAATTCTTCCTGAGTGAATTTTGTAATGCTTTTTTGAGCCAAATCTTTTTTAACGTCTTTAATCGTTCTACCAATCATTTTATTGCCAAATAATTCCAAATCGGTACTAGAAGCTACAATGTAACCCATTTTAAAATCTTCGTCTTTGTAAAAAGTCAAACGCATTTTAAACTTATTGTACACAAAAATGACATTCTCATCTTCGTCTTTATAATTTCTATCAGGTTTTCCATAAACGGCTTCAACATCTTTTTGTTTCATCCCGAAAATGAGTTTATCAATTCCGTTTTTAAGATTTATTTTCATAGTAAATAATTTTGCTCAAAGTTCGTAAACTTTTTTACATCTCAAGCAATTTTAAAGTTTATAATCTTAAGATTTTACTAAAGTCAAACAGCCTACGATTCTTTTTTAGTAAATTAGTAGATAATGGTAATGCTAGTACCAACAGCAATTTTGCTCCAAAAAATTCGAGAGAATATTCTATTTAATCCTTTTTTTCGAATAAAACCATCATTCTCATGAACTTACCTTTTAAAGATAAAAAATTTGTTTTTTTACTACTATCGGTCAGTATTGTAGTTGTTTTAGAAATCCTATCACTATTAGGAATTGATTTACCAATGCCTTATGCTCCGTTCATTTTCTGTTTATTCATCATCGGAATTGGTCATGAAGTAATCCTTAATGGACTCCAATCGCTTATTAAACTCAATTTTAGCAGCATCAATTTACTTATGACTATTGCGGTTATTGCTGCCTTATATTTAGGTCAATATCCCGAAGCCGCTGTGGTTATTGTACTCTATGTTTTGGGCGAACGACTGGAAGATATTGGTCTTGAAAACTCAAAATCGGCATTGGATCAATTAATTCAAAGCGTACCTAAAACGGCATTTGTAAAATCAGAACAACAAAACATTCCAATTGAATCCATAAAAATTGGAACTATCATCCAAATCAAAGCAGGTGATATTATTCCGCTCGACGGAAAAATTTCTTTTGGCGAAAGCATGATTGACGAATCCGCCATTACAGGTGAACCTATTGCGAAGGAAAAACAAATAGGCGATT
>NCET01000506.1 GCA_002280815.1 Flavobacteriales bacterium 32-34-25
TTTGCTAGTGGATGCTTTTGAAGGACCAATGCCTCAAACTCGTTTCGTTTTGCAAAAAGCGATTGACTTAGGGTTGAAGCCTTGTGTTGTTATCAACAAGGTAGACAAAGAAAACTGTACTCCGGAAGAAGTTCACGAAAAAGTTTTTGACTTAATGTTCGAATTAGGAGCAACTGAAGAGCAATTGGATTTCCCAACTGTTTATGGTTCTGCTAAAAACAACTGGATGTCTGATGATTTCAGAAATCAAACTGAAAACATCGAACCTTTATTAGACATGGTAATCAAAAATGTACCAGCTCCTAAAGTTTCTGAAGGAACTCCACAAATGTTGATTACATCTTTAGATTTCTCTTCTTTTACAGGTCGTATCGCTATTGGTCGTTTGGAAAGAGGTGTTTTAAATGAAGGTATGCCAATCTCATTAGTAAAAAGAGATGGTAAAGTTATAAAATCACGTATTAAAGAATTACATACTTTTGAAGGTTTAGGTCGTAAAAAAGTACAACAAGTAATTGCTGGAGATATTTGTGCAATCATTGGAGTAGAAGGTTTTGAAATTGGTGATACTATTGCTGATTTTGAAAATCCAGAAGCTTTACAAACAATTGCTATTGATGAGCCAACAATGAGTATGTTGTTTACTATTAACGATTCGCCTTTCTTTGGTAAAGAAGGAAAATTTGTTACTTCTCGTCATATTAGAGATCGTTTGACAAAAGAATTAGAGAAAAACTTAGCTATGAAGTTAGGTGAAACTGATTCTGCTGATAAATTCATGGTTTTTGGACGTGGAGTATTGCACTTGTCTGTTCTTATTGAAACAATGAGAAGAGAAGGGTACGAATTACAAATTGGTCAACCACAAGTTATCATTAAAGAAATTGATGGTAAAAAATGTGAGCCAATTGAGGAATTAACAATCGATTTACCTGAAAACCTTTCTGGTAGAGCAGTAGAGTTTGTTTCTATCCGTAAAGGAGAAATGTTATCTATGGAAGGTAAAGGAGAGCGTATGATTGTTAAATTTAATATTCCATCTCGTGGAATTATTGGTTTAAGAAATCAATTGCTTACTGCTACCGCTGGTGAAGCTATCATGTCTCACCGTTACATTGGATACGAACCTTTTAAAGGAGAAATTCCTGGACGTAACAATGGTTCATTAATTTCTATGGAAAACGGTAAAGCAATTCCTTATTCTATTGATAAATTACAAGATCGTGGTAAATTCTTCGTTAATCCTAACGACGAAATTTATGAAGGTCAGGTAATTGGAGAAAACTCTCGTAGCGATGATATGTGTATCAACGTAACGAAAGCTAAAAAACAATCTAACGTTCGTTCATCAGGAAATGATGAAAAAGCTAGAATTATTCCTCCAATTATCTTCTCATTAGAGGAAGCATTAGAGTACATTCAAAAAGATGAATATGTAGAGGTTACTCCAAAATCTATTCGTTTGAGAAAAATTTATTTGACAGAAACTGATAGAAAAAGATTTAAAATCTAATTTTATCAAATTCCAATATTTTAAGTCCCAAATTCCAATAGGAATTTGGGACTTTTTTTGTTCTAAATTTTT
>NCET01000507.1 GCA_002280815.1 Flavobacteriales bacterium 32-34-25
ATTATCAATAACAACCACCTCAAAACCTTCATTTTGCAATTCGACTACTGTATGCGAACCTATGAAACCTAAACCTCCCGTAACAAGTATTTTCATAATCTGTTTTTTTAAATATCAGTTTAGTTATTTTTGTTTGTAATGTACATCAGATAAGTTTCTCAACATTTCAGCACTTTTCTCCGGTGTAATGTCTCTTTGAGACTCTCCCATCATTTCATAACCTACCATGAATTTTTTCACTGAAGCCGAACGCAACAATGGTGGATAAAAATGCATGTGGAATTGCCATTCCGGGTGCTCTTCACCATCTGTTGGAGCCTGGTGAATTCCTGAAGAATAAGGAAATGAAGTTTCGAAAAGGTTATCGTATTTTGTTGTTAATTGTTTCAAAATAACAGCAAAAGCAGCTACCTCATCTTCAGTAAAATCAGTGATTTTAGTAATATGACGTTTGCTGACAATCATGGTTTCAAAAGGCCAAATTGCCCAAAAAGGAACAATGGCTGCAAAATGATCGTTCTCAACAACTACGCGTTCTTTTACTTTTAATTCTTCTTTTAAATAATCTTGAAGCAAATTTGTCCCATTTTTTTCAAAATAAGCTTTCAAATTCTTTTGAGTTTTCTCCACCTGCGTTGGTAACGAAGACTGAGCCCAGATTTGTCCGTGTGGATGCGGATTACTACATCCCATTACACTTCCTTTATTTTCAAAAATTTGCACGTGATTAATGTAATCAACATTACCCAGATCAGTGTATTCTTTTTGCCATGTATGAATAATATTTACGATACCATCCACGTCCATTTCCGGCAAAGTCAAATCATGTCTTGGCGAAAAGCAAACTACTCTGGAGATTCCTCTTTCAGGTTGTGCTTTGAAGAAACTTCCTTCTTCGTTTCCACCAAAATCAATTGGTTCTTGTTTAAGTGCAGCAAAGTCATTTTCGAAAACAAAACTGCTTTCGTAAGCCGGATTTACTTCGCCATTCGCACGAACATTCCCGGCACATAAATAACATTCCGGATCATATTCTGGCAATGCAATAGTATTTACCGCTTCTTTTTGTCCTTGCCAAGGTCTTTTTGAACGGTGTGGTGAAACTAAAACCCATTCATTAATTAAAGGATTGTATCTTCTATGCGGATCTTCGTTGATATCAAACTTTCTCATAGTCATTATTTAGTGTATAGTGATGTTCCGTTACTTACTTTAACGTCATAAATTTTCAATTCGATTCCGAAAGCTTCGTTATATAATTTCGAAAATTTATCTTTGATTTGTTGTTCTTGTCCTTTTTTAACCAGATTGATAGTGCAGCCACCAAAACCGCCACCCATTAATCTTGAACCAATAACAGCAGTTTCTTCTTTTGCCAAATCTACTAATAAATCCAGCTCTTCGCAGCTTACTTCGTAATCTTTAGACAATCCGTCGTGAGTAGCAAACATTAGTTCGCCTAACAATTCAATTTTTCCATTGTCTAATGCTTCACAAGCCTGAATAACGCGGTTGATTTCTTTCACCACAAAAAGAGAACGTCTAAAAACGTCATGACTCATTTTGTCTTTCAAATCAATT
>NCET01000128.1 GCA_002280815.1 Flavobacteriales bacterium 32-34-25
AGGTAATTTTTCATCGGCATCAATTTTTAAAAGGGCAATGTCCATTTTAGAATCGGTTCCAATCAGTTTTGCTTTGTATGATTTTCTATTGTTTAATGTGATTTCAATTTCCGAAGCATCTCTCACCACGTGATTATTAGTTACAATATAACCATCTTCTGAAATAATTACACCTGAACCTGTACCTACTTGTTCTTGAGATTGTCCGCCTTTGTATCCATAGAAAAATTCAAGCATAGGGTCGCTTACTTTTTGATGAGAAACATTTTTTACGTGAACTACAGTATGGATGGTTTTATCTGCAGCTTCCGTAAAATCGAGTACATCCGAGGATAAACCGACTCTTTTGGTGTAATTATCAGAAGCTAATGTTGTTAAAGTTTTTTTGTTATTTGAAAAATAACCGTCGTTGTCAAATAATAATTTGTATGCCCCTAAAGTTGTGGCTCCACTTAATAAAGACACTAAAAATAGATTTGAGAATCGTTTCATAATAGAGATCGTTTTTGTGTTATTTGTAAAGTAAATTTAAAGCGAAAAATGGATGTTAAAAAACACTTTAACGCTGTTTAACAATGATTAACATTTCATTAATAGTTCGTACTTTTGTAAAACAAAATTAGAAATAATGTTAATACAATTTTATAAATATCAAGGTACTGGAAACGATTTTGTGATGATTGATAATCGTTCTGAATTTTTTCCAAAAGAAGACATAAAACTGATTGAACGTTTGTGTGACAGACGATTCGGAATAGGAGCAGACGGACTTATTTTGCTCGAAAATGATGTAACTACCGATTTTAAGATGGTGTATTACAATTCAGATGGAAATCAAAGTACCATGTGTGGAAATGGTGGAAGATGTTTAGTGGCTTTTGCAAAACAATTGGATGTAATAGGAGATACTACTTCTTTCAATGCAATTGACGGTTTACATCATGCTTCGGTGGATCAGGACGGAATTGTTTCTTTGCAAATGATTGATGTTGATGGGATAAAAGTTAACCCGGATTACAGCTTTTTAAATACAGGTTCTCCTCATCATGTGCAATTAGTGGATGATTTAGAACATTATAATGTAAAAGAAAACGGTGCGGCTATTCGTTATGGAGAATTGTATGGCAAAACAGGAAGCAATATCAATTTTGTAAAAAAAATTGATGATTCAACTTTTGCGCTTCGTACGTATGAGCGCGGAGTAGAAGATGAAACTTTAGCTTGTGGAACTGGAGCAACAGCTGCTGCAATTGCTATGAATGCTATTGGACAAACTGATTTAACGGCAATCAATATGAATGTAGAAGGAGGAAAATTATCTGTTTCTTTTGAAAAAGAAGGAAATAAATATGTGAATGTCTTCCTGAATGGTCCTGCTAAATTTGTTTTTGAAGGAGTGATTGAAATTTAGAAATTAGTTTTAAGTCAATGATTATGAGTGCTTATCATGTTAGATTGATCGGTGGAATTGTGATATGGACTGTTAGAGGTTTCAAAACTCCTTTAAAGGATTGTATGGATGATTTTGTTAACTCGTTTATTGTTGGTACTATAACAATTCTTATTTTGTTTTTTTCGAGTATTTATCTTTACTCAAAAATAAATCCATAATTTTTTAAGATGATAACATTAAAAGGCGATTCTATTTATTTACGAGCTCTAGAGCCGAATGACTTAGAATTTATTTATGCTATGGAAAATGATCAAAGCATTTGGGAAGTGAGTAATACTCAAACACCTTATAGCCGATTTTTAATTCGCCAGTATCTTGAAAATGCCCATCAGGATATTTATGAAGCTAAACAATTGCGATTAGCTATTTGTCAGGATGAAGATTTTCCAGCAATTGGATTGATTGATTTATTTGATTTTGATCCTAAAAATAATAGGGCAGGTGTGGGGATCTTAATTCAGGATAGTGCTCATAGAAATCAGAAGATAGGTTCAGAAGCTTTAAACTTGTTAATTCGGTATTCTTTTAGACATTTAAATTTACATCAATTGTATGCAAATATTGGTGAGCAAAATGAAGCAAGTAAAGCACTTTTTACTAAATTTGGCTTTCAATGTATAGGTGTTAAAAAAGATTGGAATCTTATCAATGGAGTATATCAAGACGAAGCCATCTATCAATTAATTAATCAACAATTTTAAAATTTTAGCTTTGAGCACAAAAAAAATTATTTCAATCGTTTCCATTGTGATTATCTCCGGATTGATTATTTATGGTTTTGTTTTAATAGGTCAAATATTTTCAAATAACACAAAATTCACTGAAAAAGAAGTCTTTGTACATATTCCAACTGATGCGACTTATGAGCAAGCACTGGATTCGTTGACTTTATATGTAGACAATTTAGATCGTTTTGAAATGGTAGCCAGTAAAATGAGTTATCCTGAAAATGTAAAATCAGGACGTTTTTTATTGACTAAAGGAATGAACAGTTACGAATTAGTAAAAGCCATGCGATACAACGTTCCTGTAAAATTAGCGTTCAATAATCAGGAACGAATTGAAAACTTGGCGGGTCGCGTAGGTTCTCAAATAGAAGCCGATAGCTTGTCTTTACTTAATTCTTTTAAGGATTCTATCTTTTTAAAAGAAAATGGTTTTACAGAAGACAATATTTTATCAATGTTCATCGCTAATACTTATGAAGTGTATTGGGATACTTCTGCTGAGAAGTTTAGAGACAAAATGATTAAGGAATACCGCAGTTTTTGGAACAAGGAACGTGTTGCTAGTGCTCAAAAACAAGGATTGACACCAACAGAAGCAACAACCTTAGCTTCAATTGTGCACAAAGAATCCGTTAAAAAAGATGAAAGACCAAGAATTGCAGGCGTTTATTTAAACAGATTGCGTTTAGGAATGCCTCTTCAGGCTGATCCTACAGTAATTTATGCTAAAAAGAAACTAGATGATGATTTCAATCAGGTTATCAAACGAGTTTTTTATAACGATTTGTTTTTAAACTCACCATACAACACTTATAAAGTGGTTGGACTTCCACCAGGACCTATTGCTATGCCAGACATTACAGCACTTGAAGCTGTTTTAAATCCAGAAAAAAATGATTTTATTTATTTCTGTGCAAGTGTGGATCGTTTTGGATACCATGAATTTGCAGCTACTTTAGCAGAACACAATGTTAATGCAAAAAAATATTCCGATTGGATTAGTGCACAAGGAGTTAAGAGATAGTTTTGAAGTGTAAAAACATTTTATTTTTCTTTTTTTTGCTTACAATTTCTAGTTGTATAGCTCAAGATGGATTACAATCTTTTTTAAAACCTTCAGATAGCTTAAATTCGAAAAGAACAAAGGCTGTTATTATTTCAGAAGTAGCGGTTTCGGCCGTTGCTTTAGTAGGTTTAAACCAATTGTGGTACGCCGATTATCCCCGATCCAAGTTTCATTTTATCAATGACAACCAAGAATGGTTGCAAATGGATAAAGTAGGACACGTTTATTCTTCTTATCATTTAGGACGATTGGGTAGCGAAATGCTGCAATGGAGCGGTGCCAATTCTAAACAACAATTGATTTACGGAGCAGGTTTAGGATTTACATTTTTGACCGCTGTAGAAGTCTTAGACGGATTTTCTTCAGAATGGGGAGCATCTACAGGAGATATAATTGCAAATGCTACTGGAACAGCTTTGTATGTTTCCCAGGAATTGCTTTGGAAAGAGCAGCGTATTACACCTAAATTTTCTTTTCACACTACCCGATATGCTAAATACCGACCAGAAGTTTTGGGAAGTAGTTTTAGCGAACAAATTTTAAAGGATTACAACGGACAAACCTATTGGTTGTCGGCTAATCTAAAATCCTTTTTTAAATACTCAAAAATTCCTAAAATTTTGAATGTTGCTATTGGCTATGGAGCCGATGGAATGTGGATCGGAAAAGGAGAAAATTCTGCTTTTATTTCGAATGTAAATCATCCAAGATCACGACAATTTTACCTGAGTTTGGATCTTGATTTGACAAAAATTGAAACCAATTCTCATTTTTTGAAGACTTTTTTCTCTGTTTTTTCTGTTTTAAAAATTCCCGCACCTACGCTTGAATACTCAGCTACCGAGGGGTTTAGAACTCATATCTTGTATTTTTAGAAAGCTTTAACGTGTTGATTTTCAGTTTTATGAAAAAAGTTGTATCTTTGCGTGCAGAAATTTCTCAAGGTGACAGCTGGAGAAGAAAAACAATTTATGATAAAAAAATGGTATTTTTACACCAGCTTAACTGTAATTATTGTCTTTTTAAGTTACAGTTTTAAACCACTAAAGTTAGATACAAAAGAGTGGTTTTTGAGAGAAACAAATGATACTGCTCAGTACCAATTTCCATCTCTCAAACAAGAAGATTATACTAGTTTAAATATTCCTTTTACTGGAAATTTATTCGTTGCATTCAAAGAAGCAATAGGACTTAAAGAGTCCCAAAACAAGTATAAAAAAGTTAATTCCTTAGGGTATTTAGGAAAATACCAGTTTGGAAATGAAACTTTAAGGTCTATTGGAATTCATGATACCCAAAAATTCTTAAAAAGTCCAAAACTACAAGAAAAAGCATTTGTTGCTTTACTATCCAAAAACAAATCAATTTTAAAGGATGTTATCGAAAAATACGACGGAAAGGTTGTAAGCGGTGTTTTGATAACCGAATCTGGAATTTTAGCTGCTGCACATCTAGGTGGACCAGGATCAGTTAAAAAGTTTTTTAAAAGTAACGGAAAGCGTTTCATTAAAGATGCCTATGGTACTTCGATAAAGAGTTATCTAATTGCATTTGGAGGTTATGATACTTCATTTATCGAACCTAATGTTAATGCAGTAGTTACACTTTAAGTTTATATAGAAAAGCCATTTGTTCGATAACAAATGGCTTTTTTATTATTCTTCGTTGATGAATAAGCTTAAAATTTTCAAAGCTATTTTGCTAATGTTGGTTCCAGGGCCAAAAACTGCAGCAGCACCAGCATCAAAAAGATATTGATAATCCTGTGTTGGAATTACTCCGCCTACTACAACCATAATATCTTCGCGACCTAGTTTTCGTAGTTCTTCTATAAGCTGCGGAACTAATGTTTTATGTCCGGCAGCAAGAGAAGAAATACCTAAAATATGAACGTCGTTTTCCATGGCTTGTTTAGCAGTTTCTATTGGAGTTTGAAAAAGTGGACCAATGTCAACATCAAAACCAATATCAGCAAATGCTGTAGCAACTACTTTTGCTCCTCTGTCATGCCCGTCTTGTCCCATTTTGGCAACCATAATTCTTGGACGACGACCTTCTTGTTTGGCAAAAATATCCGCCAGTTGTCTTGCTTTTTCAAAACTTTTGTTCTCTTTTATTTCTTTACTATACACACCGCTAAAAGATTTAATTTGCGCTTTATGTCTTCCAAAAACAATTTCTAATGCCTGACTAATTTCGCCTAATGTGGCTCTTTCACGAGCGGCATCAATAGCTAATTCCAGTAAATTTCCCGTTCCCGTTTGGGCACAAACAGTAATTTTTTCTAAAGCTTCTTTTACTTTTAAAGTATTTCTGTTGGCTTTTACTAGATGTAAACGATCGAGTTGTTGTTTTCTAACTTTTTCAATGTCAATATCTAAGATGTTTAAAGGTACTTCTTTTTTTAATTGAAATTTATTGATCCCCACAATTATATCTTGTTCACTATCAATACGAGCTTGTTTTCTGGCAGCGGCTTCTTCGATTCGCAATTTTGGAATTCCAGTGGCTAATGCTTTGGTCATGCCACCAAGAGCTTCTATCTCTTCAATCAATTTCCAGGCTTTTTCAGCAATTTCATTAGTTAAACTTTCTACATAATAACTTCCGGCCCAGGGATCAACCGTTTTACTAATTTTTGTTTCTTCCAATAAAAACAATTGAGTATTTCGGGCTATTCTTGCCGAAAAATCGCTAGGCAACGCCATGGCTTCATCTAAGGCATTCGTATGAAGCGATTGTGTTCCTCCAAAAATTGCTGCCGAAGCTTCAATACAAGTACGAGCTACGTTGTTAAACGGATCCTGAGCGGTTAAACTCCAGCCGCTAGTTTGACAATGCGTTCGCAAGGTGAGTGATTTACTATTTTTAGGATTGAAAGTTTTGATAAGTTTGGTCCAAATCATTCTTGCCGCTCTCATTTTGGCAATTTCCATAAAATGATTCATTCCAATTCCCCAAAAGAAAGATAATCGTGGAGCAAATTCGTCGATTTTCATTCCTGTCGAAAGTCCAGTTCTAACATATTCTAAACCATCGGCAAGCGTGTAAGCCAATTCAATATCGGCGGTGGCTCCAGCTTCTTGCATGTGATAACCTGATATGGATATCGAATGGAATTTAGGCATTTTTTTGCTGGTATATTCAAAAATAGCAGCAGTTATTTTCATCGAAGCTTCAGGCGGATAAATATAAGTATTACGCACCATGAACTCTTTTAAAATGTCATTTTGGATGGTTCCTAAAAGTTGTTCGGGTTTCACACCTTGCTCTTCGGCAGCGACAATATAAAACGCCATAATGGGTAAAACTGCTCCATTCATGGTCATGGAAACCGACATTGTGTCCAATGGAATCTGGTCAAATAATATTTTGAAATCTTCTACGGTATCAATGGCAACTCCTGCTTTTCCAACATCGCCTGCCACACGTTCGTGATCCGAATCATAGCCACGATGGGTTGCCAAATCAAAAGCAATAGAAAGTCCTTCTTGTCCTGCGTGGATATTTTTTCTATAAAATGCATTGCTTTCTTCAGCAGTAGAAAACCCCGAATATTGACGAATTGTCCAGGGTTTTTGAACATACATCGTTGTATAAGGGCCGCGAAGAAAAGGAGGGAATCCAGCAGCAAAGTCCAGATGTTCCAAATCTTCAATATCTTTTTCTGAATAATTTTTTTGGAGTTCGATTTCTTCGGCTGTAACAAAATTATTTGGTGTAACCTCTGTTTTTTCTTTTGCAAAAGTAGGCTCAAAGCTAGAATTAGCTTCAGTTTTTTGATTGTCGATTTGAATATGTTTAAGGTCTTTTCGAATCATTTGAAATGCTTTTGCAAATTTATTTTATGGAATGCTGAATTATTCTGAAGCCAGTCGCTCTTGTTCTAATTTCTCCGCCAGT
>NCET01000129.1 GCA_002280815.1 Flavobacteriales bacterium 32-34-25
GATAAAAAGCCTTTAAAATTAACGTTTTAAAGGCTTTTTATTTTGTAGTAAATCAATTCAAATGCTATATCTTTGTTGCTAATGTTTAGTTTATGTAGACTGAGTCTAATGTATTTGGTCGAGTTTGCTCGTGATTTCTAAACATTTTTTTTGCTTTATATGAGAGAAATGTTAAATAAATATATTTTTTTAATTGCCTGCTTTTTAGGGAGTATTGCGGCTGTGGCTCAGCCTGTTGTTGTCCCTCCTCCTACTCCTCCTCCTCCTGGATTGCCTATTGATGGTGGGGTATTGGTTTTGTTGGTTTTAGGTTTGTTATTTGGGTTTTATAAAATATATGTTTTTACAGAAAAAAAGAAACGCTCGGTATAATCGAGCGTTTCTTTTTTATGTCTTTATGATTTTAAATTTTGTTGGCATATAATTTAGAAACATATTTGCCGATAACATCAAATTCTAGATTGATTTTAGAGCCTACTTTGAAATCTTTGAAATTAGTGTGTTCGTGAGTATAAGGGATAATCGCTACGCTAAATTGATTTTTCTTTGAATTTACTACCGTTAAACTTACTCCATTTACGGTAATAGAGCCTTTTTCTATGGTTAGATTGTTTAGTTTATCGTCGTATTCAAAGGTGTAAAGCCAGCTTCCGTTGGTTTCCTGGATGTCAATACAAGTTCCTGTTTGATCCACGTGGCCTTGAACAATATGACCGTCTAATCGGTCGCCAAGTTTCATGGCTCTTTCAAGATTGACTAAATCTCCTTCTTGCCATTCTCCTAAATTGGTCTTTCTTATGGTCTCGTCAATAGCGGTTACGGTGTAGCTGTTGTTGTTTATGGCTACTACGGTTAAGCAAACTCCGTTATGTGCTATACTTTGGTCTATTTTGAGTTCGCTTGTAATCGAAGAGTTGATCGTTACATGGATATTGTCTTTTTCTTTTTTTATTTCTTGGATAGTTCCAAGGGTTTCTATGATTCCTGTAAACATTCTTGTTTTATTTTACTAAATTTGCCTTCAAAATTAGCAATAAAAACTTGTGGATATGATTAAAAAAGCAGAAAATATTATCGTAGGAATTTCAATTGGAGATTTAAATGGTATTGGAAGCGAGGTTATTCTTAAAACATTTGAAGATGTTCGAATGTTAGAACTGTGTACACCTGTTATTTTTGCTAATGTGAAGATTTTGTCTTTTATTAAACGAAATTTAGAATCGGCTGTTGTACTTCATGGAATTGATAGGTTGGATCAGGTTGTTATTGGGAAAATCAATGTTTTGAATGTTTGGAAAGAAGGTGTCGATTTGAATTTGGGTACAAACGATGAAAAAGTAGGCGAGTATGCTATTAAATCATTTGTTGCGGCTACAAAAGCTTTAAAGGAAGGTTTGATAGATGTTTTGGTAACGGCTCCTATAAATAAATACAACATTCAATCGGAAGAATTTAAATTTCCGGGACATACGGATTATTTAGAGCAGGAATTGGATGGAGATGCTTTAATGTTCATGGTTCAGGATAATTTGAGAGTCGGTTTGTTGACGGATCATGTGCCAATTAATGAAGTCGCTTCTCGGTTGACAGAAGAATTAATTGTTAAAAAAATATCAACAGTAAAAAAGTCGTTAATTCGTGATTTTTGTATCAATAATCCTAAAATTGCCGTTTTGGGCTTGAATCCACATTGTGGAGATGGAGGTGTTATTGGTAAAGAAGATGAAGAATTGATTAAGCCAGTTTTGAAAAAAATGTTTGACAAAGGAACAATGGTTTTTGGTCCTTTTGCAGCAGATGGTTTTTTTGGTAGTGGGCATTACGAAAAATTCGATGCAGTAATTGCAACTTATCATGATCAGGGATTGGTTCCTTTTAAGACGCTTTCTTTTGGAAAAGGAGTTAATTTTACTGCCGGTTTAGATAAGATTAGAACTTCGCCAGATCACGGAACGGCTTATGATATCGCTGGTAAAGGAATTGCTGATTATAATTCGTTTAAAGAAGCAGTATATTTGGCTATAGATGTCTATTCTTCAAGGATTCAGTATGAAGAAATCACTGAAAAGCCGCTAAAAGTTAGGGAAAAATAAATGTAAATAAAAAAAGATTGATAACGTTATTGGATTTACAATAATTTTATATCTTTGCACTCCCGAAGTTATTTTATATCTTTGCACTCCCGAAGTTACGGGCAAAATTTTGTGGAAATGAATAGGACAAAAGAATTTTTAATTCCTTTCGTAGGCTTAAAGCTAGGGAAACATCATTTTGAGTATCAAATAAATAATGCGTTCTTTGAGAACTTTGATTATGATGAATTTCAAAATTCGGATATCAAAGTAGCGGTAGTTTTAGATAAGAAAAGCAATATGCTTGAGTTAGAGTTTAAGCACAAAGGGACGGTGAATGTTCCTTGCGACTTAACGGGAGAAGATTTTGATTTACCCATTAAAGGTAAAATGAAATTAATCGTTCGTTTTGGAGAAGAGTTTAATAATGATAACGAAGAGTTGTTGATTTTGCCTTTCGGCGAATTTGAAATAGATATAATTCAATATATTTATGAGATGATTGCGCTTTCGGTGCCTCTAAAACGAGTTCATCCAGGAGTTAAAGACGGAAGTTTAAAGACAGAAGCTTTAGATAAACTGAAAGAATTGCAAGTCAAAGAAGAAGTAAAAAAAGAAGAGAAAGAAGAGAATATAGACCCACGCTGGGACAAATTAAAGCAACTATTAACGGATAAATAATATAGTAAAATGGCACATCCTAAAAGAAAAATCTCGAAAACAAGAAGAGATAAGAGAAGAACACATTATAAAGCTACAGTAGCACAAATCGCTACTTGTCCTATTACAGGAGAAGCACATTTATACCACAGAGCTTACTGGCACGAAGGGAAAATGTATTACAGAGGGCAAGTGGTTATTGATAAGTCAGAAGCTACTTTCGCATAATACGTTTTTATAGATAATACGAGAACTCTCACACTATGTGAGAGTTTTTTGTTGTTTGTAATTTTCGTCAAATAAGAAGTTTTTAAAGATAAAGGGTTTAGATTTTTTTTGTATTTTTAACCCCTTTTTAAACGTTTCCTTTTGTCTAGCAATAAGAGGGAAAATATCCGAATAAAATGAATAAAATTACGGCCGCAATTACTGCAGTTGGAGCTTATGTTCCAGATTTTGTGCTTTCAAACCAAGTTCTGGAAACTATGGTTGACACTAACGACGAATGGATTACTTCGCGTACAGGAATAAAAGAAAGAAGGATTTTGAAAGATGCTGATAAAGGAACCTCTTATTTAGCAATAAAAGCAGCTGAAGATTTAATTGCTAAAGCCAATGTAAATCCCTTAGAAATTGATTTGGTTTTAATGGCAACAGCCACACCAGATATGCAAGTTTCAGCAACAGGAGCTTATGTTGCAACCCAAATAGGTGCAACAAATGCCTTTGCTTACGATTTACAAGCTGCTTGTTCCAGTTTTTTATACGGAATGTCTACAGCAGCAGCATACATTGAATCAGGAAGATATAAAAAAGTATTATTAATAGGTGCTGATAAAATGTCATCTATTGTTGATTATACTGATAGAACAACATGTATCATTTTTGGAGATGGTGCAGGGGCAGTATTATTCGAACCTAATTTTGAAGGTTTAGGATTGCAAGATGAATATTTAAGAAGCGATGGTATAGGTCGTGATTTCTTAAAAATTGATGCTGGAGGATCTCTTCATCCTACAACAATTCAAACAGTAGAGGAAAAAAGACATAGTATTAGACAAGATGGAAAAACAGTATTTAAATATGCTGTAACCAATATGGCCGATGCAAGTGAGCAAATCCTTAAAAGAAACAATCTTACTAACGAAGACGTTGATTATTTAGTCCCACATCAGGCAAATAAACGTATCATTGACGCTACTGCAAATCGAATGAATTTAGAGGAATCTAAGGTTTTAATGAATATTGAAAGATACGGAAATACCACATCAGCAACCTTACCTCTGGTTTTAAATGATTTTGAACATTTGTTTAAAAAAGGAGATACTATTATTTTTGCTGCATTTGGAGGAGGATTCACTTGGGGTTCTATTTATCTAAAATGGGCATACGACAAAAAATAAATTTAAACTAAAATCACAAATATTATGGATTTAAAAGAAATTCAGAACCTAATCAAATTTGTATCCAATTCTGGTGTTGCCGAGGTAAAGTTAGAAATGGATGATGTTAAAATTACCATTAGAACAACATTAGAAAGCAGTGCTCCAGAGCCAACTTATGTACAACAGTTGCCAGCTCAAGCACCAGCACAACAAATTATAGCAGCGGCTCCAGTTGCAGCAGCTACGCCAGTTGCAGCAGCGCCAGTAGTTGAAGATTCAAAATACATTACTATCAAATCGCCAATGATTGGTACTTTCTATAGAAAACCATCTCCAGACAAACCAATGTTTGTTGAAGTAGGAACTTCTATCTCAAAAGGTGATGTACTTTGTGTTGTGGAAGCGATGAAATTATTTAATGAAATCGAATCTGAAATTTCTGGAAAAATCGTTAAAATATTAGTTGATGATATGTCTCCAGTTGAATTTGATCAACCATTATTCTTAGTAGATCCATCATAAATTTAAGATTATTAGATTGTAGATTTTAGATTGCAAATTTTGAAATTTAATCAACATTTAGATTCAAATCAATTGCATTCTTGACTTCTAGCTTCTAATTTCTAACTTCTAACTTTTAAAAGATGTTTAAAAAAATATTAATTGCAAATAGAGGAGAAATTGCACTTCGTGTAATTAGAACATGCAAAGAAATGGGAATTAAAACAGTTGCTGTTTACTCTACTGCTGATGCAGAAAGTTTGCATGTAAAGTTTGCTGATGAAGCGGTTTGTATCGGACCTCCACCAAGCAACTTATCCTATTTGAAAATGTCAAATATTATTGCTGCAGCGCAGCTGAAATTACAAATGCTGACGCAATTCATCCAGGATATGGTTTCCTTTCTGAAAATTCTAAATTTTCAAAAATCTGTCAAGAACACGGTATCAAGTTCATTGGAGCTGCACCTGAAATGATTGACAGAATGGGAGATAAAGCTTCAGCTAAATCAACTATGATTGAAGCTGGTGTTCCATGTGTTCCGGGTTCAGTTGGGATTTTAGAATCTTACGAACAAGCATTAGAACTTTCTAGAGAGTTTGGTTTTCCTGTAATGCTAAAAGCTACCGCTGGTGGTGGAGGTAAAGGAATGCGTGCTGTTTGGAAAGAAGAAGATTTGCTAAAAGCTTGGGAAGGTGCTCGTCAAGAGTCAGCCGCTGCTTTTGGTAATGATGGGATGTATCTTGAAAAATTAATTGAAGAGCCACGTCATATCGAAATCCAGGTTGTAGGTGATTCTTATGGAAAAGCATGTCACCTTTCTGAAAGAGATTGTTCTGTACAAAGACGTCATCAAAAATTAACCGAAGAAACGCCTTCTCCATTTATGACTGACGAATTACGTCAGAAAATGGGTGAAGCTGCCGTAAAAGCTGCCGAATATATTAAATATGAAGGTGCTGGAACAGTAGAATTCTTGGTAGATAAACACCGTAATTTCTATTTCATGGAAATGAATACGCGTATTCAGGTGGAACATCCTATTACCGAACAAGTAATTGATTACGATTTAATTCGTGAGCAAATTATGGTAGCAGCTGGAATTCCAATTTCGGGTAAAAACTATTTGCCACAATTACACGCTATCGAATGTCGTATCAATGCCGAAGATCCATACAATGATTTTAGGCCTTCACCAGGAAAAATTACTACATTACACATGCCAGGTGGTCACGGAGTGCGTTTAGATACTCACGTGTATTCAGGTTATACTATTCCACCAAATTACGATTCGATGATTGCTAAATTGATTACTACTGCCCAATCTCGTGAAGAAGCAATTAGTAAAATGAGAAGAGCATTAGACGAATTTGTAATTGAAGGTATTAAAACTACAATTCCTTTCCACAGACAGTTAATGGATGATCCTCGTTATATAGCGGGTGATTATACGACTGCTTTTATGGATACTTTCAAAATGAATGAACCAGAATAAAAGTTTTTTTATTGATACAATCAAAAGCCGTACAGTGATGTGCGGCTTTTTTTGTGCGCTAAAGTGTGTAAAAAGGATACAGTTTGTGCTGAATTTACACAGTTTTCTTTGGTGTGTAAAACAGAGTTTTTTTGTAATAACTTGAAAGTCAGTGTTGTTTTGTTTTTTTGTTTTCGAAAAAATTACTGGTACAATAATTTCATTGTCACAAGTGTAAAACAATAATAACATTTTAAATAAACACATTATGAAAAAATTAATCTTATCAGCAGCAATCGTATTAGGAAGTTTAACAGCAATGAACGCTCAAGCACAACAAGAAAATGCTGCACCAGCAGAACAAGCAACTCCAACAGAGCAAGTAGCACCAGCAGCAGATGCTTATACTGAAATTAAAACAGAGGAAGTTCCAGCTGCAGTAACCGAAGCTTTAAAGAAAGCTTTTCCAGACGCAGTGCTTAACAAGGCTTATATAAATGACAAAAAAGAATACAAATTAGAAGTTAAAGTTGGCGATAAAGAAGGTGCTTTGTATGCTGACGAAACTGGAAAATGGATTCAAAAATAATTAAAAACACTAGTATGAAAAAAGTAATTTTAACAGCCGCAATTCTATTAGGAGGTTTGTCAACAATAAATGCTCAGGCTCAACAAGAGAATGCTTCGCCTACAGAGCAAACAGCTCCAGTAACAGAGGGATATACAGAAATTAAAGCAGAAGATTTACCAACAGCGGTTGCTGAGGCTTTAAAAAAATCGTATCCAGATGCTGTATTGTCTAAGGCTTATGTAAACGAGAAAAAAGAATACAAATTAGAAATTGCAGTTAAAGACCAATCAGCTACTGTTTTTACAGATGTTGATGGGAACTGGTTGAAAAAATAAGCACGCGAATTAGCTTATTATTTTGTAAAGAAGGCTGTCCGGGAGGGCAGCCTCTTTTTTTGCATAATTTTATGAAAATACTATAATATTAGCCTTAATTTAGCATAAAAAGTGCCTGTCTAATGTCGAAGATTTTAATTATTGAAGATGATATTTCGTTTTGCAAATTATTAGAAAAATTTCTAATCAAAAATAATTATGCAGTTAGCATTGCTTTTTCAGCATCCGAAGCTCGATTGGCAATTCAAAACGAAAGATTCGATTTGATTTTAACCGATTTACGATTGCCAGATGCAGACGGAATTGAATTATTAGCAGAATTCAAAGCTGTTTTTCCAACTATTCCCGTGGTTTTAATGACTGGTTATTCTGAAGTGAGTACTGCAGTAAAAGCCATAAAAAATGGTGCTTCCGATTATATTTCGAAACCCTTCAATCCCGACGAAGTTTTAGTTGTTATTTCTAATGCACTTGCACTGGAAATTACAGAAAATCCAGTTCAAAAAACTACTGTAAAAACAGTCAAACAAACGACAAAAGTTGAATATGTTCAAGGGATTTCTGCAGCTTCTAAGAAATTGGCGGAGCATATTAAATTGGTAAGTCCAACGGATATATCGGTTTTAATTATTGGCGAAAGCGGTACTGGAAAAGAAATCATCGCTCAAAGCATTCATCAACAAAGTCGTCGAAAAGACAATAATTTCATAGCCGTAGATTGTGGTGCTATTCCAAAAGAATTAGCTGCGAGTGAGTTTTTCGGACATTTAAAAGGATCTTTTACAGGAGCCATTTCGGATAAAATAGGTTATTTTGAAGCCGCTAATGGAGGAACACTTTTTCTAGACGAAATAGGAAATTTATCGTATGAAAACCAAATTCAGTTGCTGCGTGCTTTGCAGGAGCGCAAAATAAAACCGGTAGGAAGTAATAAAGAAATGGAGGTTGATATTCGAATTATTACTGCAACGAATGAAGATTTGCGGGAAGCAGTTAAAAATGGTGATTTCAGAGAGGATTTATACCATAGAATCAATGAATTCTCTATTCATTCGCCTTCACTTGTTGAAAGAGAAGAAGATCTAATCTTATTTGCCGAATTTTTTTTGGAGAAATCCAATATACAATTGCACAAAGAAGTGATTGGTTTTTCTAAAGAAGTAGTAGGGATTTTTCAAAATTACGATTGGCCCGGAAATTTAAGAGAACTGCAAAATTGTGTCAAACGCGCGACCTTGCTTACTCAAGGCGATTTTATAGAAAGTGCCGTTTTGCCTGTAGAATTTTTTAATCAAACTCAATCCAAAAACGAATCTTTTTCTTTATCAGAAAATGAAAAGGAAGCTATCGAAAACGCTTTGGTTAAAACCAAAAACAACAAATCGGAAGCGGCAAAATTGTTGAGAATCACCCGAAAAACTTTGTACAACAAACTCAAATTGTACGATATTCAATAAATCTCTTTTTTCAGTGCAATAAATAAGACCTCAATTTTAGATTTTAAGCTCGAAAAATAGCTTGCTAATTTTGTTTCGTCGTGGTCTTGTAATTCCAGTGCATTTAAAATAGCTGCGATTTCAGTAGCTTGAATCTGTTTGAACATAGGTGCCATTTTGTGCGCCACTTGTTTTATTTTTTCGTGTTCCAATGTTTGAATGCTATTTTCCAAAACAAAAAGATTCGAATTAGTCGATGTTATAAAAGATTCAAGAACCGTTTTTATGGCTTCTTTATCGTTTTTTAAGAAAGAATTCAAAGAATCTAGTGTAAAAAGATCTTCTGGATTTTTAGATTTCTGAGCTTCATTTTCTTGAACAGGAAGTGTTGTTTTGTTCAAAATGGCATCTAAAGTTTGCAATAAAATGTTAGGCGTAAAGGGCTTTTTAAGCACGGCTGTAAAACCTGCTTTGCTATAAATATCCTCGCTTAAATCGGTTCTTCCTGTTACCGCAATTAGTGGTTGATTGCTGTATGTTTTTTTGTTTTTTTGCAATTCTTTAATGAACTCAAAACCATCTTTTACTGGCATTTGAATGTCAGTTATCAATAAATCAAAATGTTCTGAAGTCATTGTTTTTAACGCTTGCTCAGCATTCGAAAATGAAATTACCTTATAATATTGTTTTAAAACTTCGGTGGTAAGTTGCAATAAATCCGGATCGTCATCTACTACAACAATAGTTTTGTTTTGTTGCGTGGGTACATAAATAGATTGAATTGTTTCTTCTGTTTTTCCTTCTTCATCAAAAATTAAGTCTAATACTATTTCGAAACAACTTCCTTCTTTCGAGCTATGTTTTAGAGACAATTCTCCGCCTATAAGAGAGATTATTTTTTTAGAAATAGCCAAACCTAAACCTGTTCCACCATATTTTTTTTCGATAGTTTCATTGGCTTGAGCAAATTCTTCAAAAACCAAGTCCTGACTTTCTTTTTCGATCCCAATTCCTGAATCTTCAATGGTGATAAAAGCTTTGTTTTTATTGTGATTGAGAGTGGCGCTTATTTTTATGTATCCTTCCGGAGTGAATTTGTAAGCATTCCCAATAATGTTTATTAGTACTTGTTTCAATCGAAAAGCATCGCCAATAATGGGTTGCTTGAGTTTTTCGTCAATCGAAATTTGTAAATCAATGTTTTTTTGTTGGTAAACCGATTGCAGATTTGTAGCGACTTCTTTTATAGTTTCAGCTAATGAAAATGGATTTTTTTCTAAGTTGATTTTTCCAGCTTCAATTTGCGAAAAGTCCAATAAATCCTGGACTAATCTCGAAATATACTCCGATGAATTTTTAATATTATTGGTAAAATAGGATTGCTTACTCGTTAAGGTCGAATTGCCTAATAATTCAGTGTAGCCCACAATGGTACTCAAGGGCGTTTTTAGGTCATGACTTACTGTAGAAATAAGTTGTTCCCGGCTTTTAAGTAAGTTTTGAGTTTTAAAATTGGCAATTTCCAGTTGTTTTTTATACGATTGTGTTTTCGAAAAATCGCTTGTAATTAGTATCGAAAAAATAATAGTGAGTAGTAAACCTAAAATGGCTGCGTAAGTAACAATTTGGTTGATTTTTTTTAAAGATTTTTCTTTTTCGGTATTGTTTTTTATCGATGAAGTCAGGATTTCCTGTTCAATCACACGAAGTACTTTTCTAAGCTGATCCGAAATTAATAGTTCATTAGTAAGTAGTTTGCTCTCTTGAATACTCAGGGATTCTTTTTTCTTTTCGGTTTCCAGTTTTACTTTGCTCAACAGCCTTTTTGAGGCTGATAAAATAGAATCGGTTTCTTTTTTTGTCAACGTATTGCTGTTGTCATCGGGAATGTTTTGATTGAGATAATCAATGTAATTTTGCAAAACATTGCGTTGGTGACTGCTCAGTTTTTCAGGGTTTTTGGTAAAATCTTCTAATTTTAATTTACTTAGCGAAAATTCTAATTGGGTTAATTCCTGAATGGCTTCATTTACCGAAGCTTCGTCGGAAGTTTTGTTTTTTATGGCTTTAAGTTGTTTGATGTTTTGCGTTTTTTCGGTAAGCAAAATCATCACGCTGTCCAGTAATTTGATTTGGTATTCACTAGAAAGCGTTTTCTTAAGTGAACCAATTCTCGTTTTTAAAGAATCGGTTTCCTGGATGTAGTTTTTGTATTCTATTTCCGAATTGGATTGAATGGTTTTTCGAGCTAAATTCTCCGTTTTATACACATTCGAAAAGAGTTGGCTTACCTTTAAAACCTTATTTTTTTCGAAAGCTATTTTATTTTCAATTTTCGAATAATCCACATTTTCAGTGTATAAAATCCAGCCCACGCCTGCCACAAGCGAGACTAAAATCATATAACTGATAAATACTTTTACAGGAATATTGCTGTTTTTGTTTCCCATTTTTAAATTCTATAGTTTTCTATTTATAGGGTTTCTTTCAACCATTTAAAAAATTCTCTTTGCCAAACTTGTGCATTTTGGGCTTGTAAAACCCAATGATTTTCATCTGGAAAATAGAGAAAACGACTTTTAATTCCGCGTAATTGTGCCGCCTGAAAAGCCTCTTGCGCCTGACCTATGGGTACACGGAAATCTTTTCCACCTTGGATAATCAATATAGGTGTATTCCAGTTCTGTACTAAATTGATCGGATTGAATTCCTTGTATGCCTTTTGAGCAACAGCATTGTCTTTTTCCCAATAGGCACCGCCAAAATCCCAGTTGCTAAAGAATACTTCTTCAGTAGTTCCATACATACTTTGGGTATTGAAAACGCCGTCATGAGCAATAAAAGTCTTGAAACGATTCTTGTGAATTCCAGCCAAATAATACACCGAATAACCGCCATAGCTAGCGCCAATACAGCCCAAACGATTTTTATCTACATAACTTTCCTGTGATATGTCGTCAATTGCCGAAAGATAATCATCCATAACTTGCCCGCCCCAGTCTTTGCTAATTTGCTCGTTCCATTCTAGACCATGTCCTGGCATTCCACGACGATTAGGCGCTACAATAATGTAATCATTGGCAGCCATTAACTGGAAATTCCATCGGTAAGAATAAAACTGACTCAAGGCACTTTGTGGTCCGCCTTGGCAATATAATAGGGTTGGGTATTTTTTTGAAGCGTTAAAATTGGGTGGAAAAATAACCCAAACGAGCATCTTTTTGCCATCGGTGGTGGTTACGTATCTTTTTTCGGCGTTGCTTAAAGTCAAAGATTGATAGATTTCGGTATTGATATTGGTTAGTTGTTGCCAATTTTTCTCCACCAAATCATAAGAAAAAATTTCTGCCGCATGATTGGTATCTTCTCGAGTCACTATAATTTTGTTGTCATTAAAACCAATCAGATTGGTAATGTCAAAATGACCCTCTGTAATTTGTTGAATTTGAGGTTGCATTTTTGTAAGTCCTGGAAAATGAACTTCAAATAATTGTTTGGTACCATCAATTGGAGCGATAAAATAAATTTTTTGGCTGTCTTCACTCCAAATAAAACTATCCACAGTTCCA
>NCET01000130.1 GCA_002280815.1 Flavobacteriales bacterium 32-34-25
AATTCTATTCTTATGGTGATGCAATGTTAATTATCTAAATCCTTATAAAGGTTAATTCAATAAAAAAAACTCGTCAGCAATGGCGAGTTTTTTTGTTTAATTACATTTCTGTCTACCACGGCGAATCTGGATTAACAAAAAACTGTGAAATTAGAAAAAAATTACCGTAGAGAACGCTAAGTTTTTACCCTTAGCTTTTATAAAATGCCAAAGTTCGCAAAGCTTTGTATTGTCTTAGCTTTGCGAACTTTGTACATTTAGAGGTTACATTTTTAGATGAAGATCTTTGCGCTCTTTGCGGTAAAAAATAATTAGAGCGTATTGTTCTGTAAATATCAGGACTAAATCAATCTACTTGGTATACTAATTTTACAGTAATGGTTGCTGTTTTATTTTTAGATTGGGTGTTAAAAGAACCACCATAAGAATAATCTTCAGAGGAATTTTGACCAATAATCTGGAAAACGCCCATGTCCGATTTTTTTAAATTTCCTAAATCCGCATCTGCATTTTCAGCAATACTTTTAGCTCTGGTGCTGGCGTCTTTTGTGGCTTCGGCAATCATTTTGATTTTTAATTCAGCCAGTTTTGTATAATAATATTCAGGAGCGCTAGAGTAAAATTCGATACCAGAATTAATTAATTCACTGGATTGTCTGGATAGTTCTTCAATTTTATTCACCTCTTTAGATTGAATACTTACACTTTGTGTTAGGCTAAAACCAGTGAATATATTTTCTCTAACGGTTCCATTTTCATTATAAGTATTTTGATATTCTTTATTGAAATTCACTGCCGAAAAAACAATTTCGCTGGGAGCAATTCCTTTGCTGGACAAGTAACTTTTAATTTTATCTCTATCGGCATCTAATGAAGCATAGGCTTCTTTTAAAGTGCTGCTTTTTCGAGAAAAAGAACCATTCCATACAATCAAATCAGAAACAAAATCGGTTTTTCCTAAACCCGTTACGCTTATGGTATCGGCACTTTTATTTCGATTCTGAAATGCATTCGAAAATAAGTAAGCTGATGTTACCATTGCAATTGCAATAATAATGACATTGATATTGTTTTTAACCATGACTAAGTGTTTTAGATTCAATCAAATATAGGCAATAAGAAATTAGGATGTAATAATTTAACTGCATTTTCGCTTTTCAGGGAATTCTTTATGATTTAGTTTTTTCTTTTTTAATTACTTTTACAAAACAAAATGCAAACTACATTATGATTTTCGAAAACACCAGAGCTTTCGCCCAACAATTGGATTCCCAGGATATTTTACATCATTATAGAGACGAATTTTATTTTCCAAAAGTGAATGATAAAGATGTTATTTATTTTACTGGAAATTCATTAGGATTACAGCCAAAACGTACCAAAGCATACATTGACGAAATCATGAATGACTGGGCAAATCTTGCGGTTGAAGGTCATTTTTATGCTGAAAAACCATGGTGGGATTTTTTATGCTGAAAAACCATGGTGGGATTATCAGGAACGTTTTGCAGAACCATTGAGTAAAATTGTAGGAGCAAAACCGCTTGAAGTTACGGTAATGAATACGCTTACGG
This sequence comes from Flavobacteriales bacterium 32-34-25, assembly GCA_002280815.1. GTDB lineage: Bacteria > Bacteroidota > Bacteroidia > Flavobacteriales > Flavobacteriaceae > Flavobacterium. The sequence continues at coordinate 1,575 of NCET01000130.1, forward strand.
TTAATCTTCATTTGTTGATGGTTTCTTTTTACCGACCTACAAAGTCCAGGTTTAAGATTATTTGTGAGGAAAAAGCCTTTCCTTCGGACCAATATATGTTTCAAAGTCAGGTCGATTTTCATGGACTAAAACCCGAAGAAGTAATCGTCGAGGTAAAACGACGTGAAGGTGAACACAATATTCGAACAGAGGATGTTATTGCTAAAATTAACGAAGTAGGAGATGAATTAGCATTAGTTTTAATTGGTGGTGTGAATTATTACACCGGACAGGTTTTTGACATGAAAACCATTACTGCTGCAGGACATCAGGTAGGTGCTTATGTAGGTTGGGATTTGGCGCATGCAGCAGGAAACATAAAATTAGAATTGCACGATTGGAATGTAGATTTTGCAGCCTGGTGCAGTTATAAATACATGAATTCAGGTCCTGGAAATGCTTCTGGTTGCTTTGTGCACGAAAAACATCATAACAATCCAGAGTTGCCAAGATTTGCCGGATGGTGGGGACATAACAAAGAACGTCGCTTTAAAATGGAACCAACATTCGATCCTATTCAGGGCGCCGACGGTTGGCAAATTAGTAATTTACCAGTTTTGTCTTTAGCTCCTTATCTGGCTTCGGTAGAAATGTTTGCCGAAATAGGAATGGATGCGTTGATTGAAAAAAGAGATAAAATCACGGCTTATTTAGAATTTATTCTACACGAAATTGACAAGGAAGTAAGTAGTAGTTTTGAAATTATTACACCCTCAAATCCAGCTGAAAGAGCCAGTCAATTATCAGTTTTTCTTCATGGCGAAGGTCGTAGTTTATTTGATTATTTAATGAAAAACGGCGTAATTACCGATTGGAGAGAGCCGAATGTAATTCGTCTTGCTCCAGTTCCGCTGTATTGTTCTTTTGAAGATATGTATAATTTTGGGCAAATATTAAAAAGAGGAATTTTAGAGAAATAAATAAAATTTAGCCACGAATTCACTAATGAATACGAATTTACTTTATTGGTCTAGAAATAGTTGCCAAAAATCCGCAAATTATTTTTGACTACTAAACCTAAGTTTTTAATTTGCGAATTTGCGATTTTTTTATGTTTTAACCGTACAGATTTGTGTAATTGCTTAGGTTCTAAAATTAATCTTTATTCGTGAATTCGTGGCTATTTTAGGTTAAGCTATTTCTAATCTGGGGATTTCAATAGTTTCCAGTTCGTTTTTATAGTATTCGAATTGGCTCATCATTTCTTTTTTAATAGTTTCAAAATCAGGAATATTGATGAACAATTTTTGGTAATATGCAATTCCTTCTAAAAGATTGTTTTTAAACGATTCTAGTTTTTTAGTTTTGGCATTATTTATTTCGTTACCAATAGCTTGAATATCATTTTTCAAATAGTCAATGTACATTTTTAGTTCTTTTACAAAAAAGTGAGGACGATTTGTATTTCTTAAAACGTTTGTATTTCCATAAATATGCTGCACCATTTTAGAAAGTGACACTTCCTGGTCAAAATAAGCCATATTTGGTCCAGGGCAAATCACTACTCCTTGATCCTGACCTTTTATTTTAATGTTGTTTTCAAGATAAGAAGCATTGGCTAAACCCACACAAAGGCATGATTTTTCGGTAATGCTTTGTTTTGCTTTTTCATAATTTTCTATCGAAAGATTATTTTTATTGGCTTCTAATTCTTCTAGTTTTCCATCTTGATATTTGCGGTACAAATTCCATTGCCTTGAGCATCTTTGTTTAATGCTAAGAATTTTTTAGGACATGAACTTCCTGCTCTGCTTTCCTGAATACGTTTTTGCTTTATTATTTCGTTTGTAGTGCCTCTTAAGGTGTTGAAAGGAACTCCCAAAGGAGAAATATGACTTAAGTACAAATCTTCTTCTTTAGCATTAATCAGCAATTTTCGAGTGGCTTGGTCTACCGAAGTTGCTTCAGGAACCAATAAAAAAGGAGTTCCCCAACCTACAGAATCCGCTTTATAATAATCCAATAAAAACGCATGTTCTTCCGAAGTTCCTACTCCGCCCTGAACCGTTATTTTTAAATCTAATGGCTGTTCTGGAACTAATTTCCCTTTTTGTTCTAAAGCTTTTACCATTAATTCATGAGCCGATTGTACGAGTTGTTCTTTCTTTTGCTTGAATTCTTCCATAATTGGACCTAATAAAAGACCTTCGGTAGCAAAGGCATGTCCGCCACAATTTAATCCTGACTCGATGCGGTATTCTGAAACCCAAAGTCCTTTTTTTGCTAGAAAATTTCCTTGAATCATTGCCGAACGAAAGTCGCTTACTTTTAAGGTAATTTTCTTTTTTAAATGATTATTTTCATCAGGAAAAAAAACGTCAAAGTTTTCAAAATAGCTGTACAATCTTGGATTCATTCCTGCCGAAAGAACAAGAGACGAATTTACGGTACTATTAGCAAAACCTCTAAGTGCAGCGTGAGCATCATTAAAAATTACAGGCAATTGTTCGTTGTTATCGAAATTATCTTTGTCTAATTTGGTCATAATGTTGACATCAATGGCACCTGCTGATAAATGTTTTTCAACATAATTTTTGATGTTTTCTTTCCAATGGAATCCTTCGTCAATAAAGGATTGTAACCCTTTTTTGATTTCAGATTTGTTAGGCAACATAGCAATATAATTTTCTACAGCTTCTTTGCTTTCGACCAATTCATTTTTAAAATTTTCAAATTTTTCTTTTACAATTTTGTCAACCAAATTCAAATAAGAAGTAATGCGTTTGGCTCTGTAATCGGATACTTTTTGAGATATTTCCTGATATGGAAGATTGAATTTTTGATGATAAAAAGCATTCATTTTTTCAATCAATTCATCATCGGCAATCGAAATCACCGAAGAAATTCCATAATGAGCCACACGAATGGGACTGTCTATGGTGTACGCTAATCCCATCACCGGGATATGGAAGCTATGTAAGGAGTTAGGATTTTTTGTCATTTTCATACATTCATTATAATATGTGCAAAGTTTGTAAAAAGCATTGGCTTAAAAACTGATAAATATCATATCGGGTTTTGAGATATCGACTTATTTTTGATATTTTAGTATCAAAACAAAATAGAGTACAAAATTTAGAGCCGAGTCTTTGTGCATTTTCGAAAGTTCACAATGTGATAGAAATAGTGATTGTACAACAAAAAAGCACTGAATTTCAAGTAAAAACTGAGACTATTGGGCGTTGTTCAAATAATAAATCAGTAATTTTGCCTAACTTTTTATAAAACAAAATGCAAACTCCCAAAAAAATAGCGATAGTAGGATCTGGATTAGTAGGTTCGCTATTGGCTATTTACTTAAAAAAAGCAGGGCACACGGTTCATATTTATGATAGAAGTCCGGATATTAGGAAAATAGAATTTTCGGGTCGTTCTATTAATTTAGCAATGTCAAACCGTGGTTGGAAAGCATTAGATGGTGTTGGAGTAGGCGATGCTGTTAGAGAAATTGCCATTCCAATGGACAAACGCGCGATTCATCTTGTAGATAGTTTAAAATTTCAAAATTACGGGCAAGAAGGAGAATCTATTTATTCGATTTCCAGAGGAACTTTAAATAGAAAAATGATTGATCTTGCTGAACAAGCGGGTGCCGAATTTTTCTTCGAACAAAAAATTTGGGATGTTACTTTGTCAACAGCTACTTTGCATATTGGAGAAACCGAAAGAGGGGAGTGGGAAGAGTTAAAATACGATATGGTTTTTGGTGCTGATGGCGCTTTTTCAAGAATTCGTCACCGCATGCAGCGTCAGAGTATGTTTAATTATTCTCAGGAATTTTTAAATCTTGGCTACAAGGAATTAAATATTCCAGCAAATGCAGATGGTTCTCACAAATTAGATAAATATTCTTTTCATATTTGGCCGCGAGGTGAATACATGTTAATTGCTTTGCCCAATTTAGACGGCAGTTTTACCTGTACTTTATTTATGCCTTTTGAAGGCGAAAATTCATTTGATTCCTTAAAAGACAGAAAAGAGGTAGAAGCTTTTTTCGAAAAAAACTTTCCGGATTCTATAGAAGTAATACCGAATTTAGCGGAAGATTTCTTTAAAAATCCTACTAGTACTTTGGTAACTATGAAATGTTTTCCATGGACTTACGAAGATAAAGTGGCTTTGATAGGTGATGCTTGTCACGCCATTGTTCCGTTTTATGGGCAGGGAATGAATGCGGGTTTTGAGGATATAACAGTGCTTTACGAAATGATTTTGGAGTATGGCGAAGATTGGGAGCGTATTTTCTCAGAATACCAAAAATCACGTAAACCCAATGCTGATGCTATTGCCGAACTTTCGTATAGAAACTTTATGGAAATGAGTTCGAAAACAGCGGATGATAAATTTTTGTTACAAAAGAAAATTGAAAAATGGTTTTCAGAAAAACATCCTGATAAATGGATTCCGTTGTACAGCAGAGTCACTTTTAGTGATCGTCCTTATGTGGAAGCTCTTGCTATTGGTGATTTTCAAAACACGATTATGGAAGAAGTTTTAAGAATGGATGATATTGAACTTGTTTGGAACACTACCGCAGTAGAAAATAAAATTTTAGAGTTGTTGCAAAAATAATTTCAAAATCCATTTGGAATAAAAATATAAGAAGTTATGATTTAATTCATGGCTTTTTTGTTTAAAAAGAATCCTTATTTCGGTTTAAAAAATCATCGAATATGCTGTTCAAAGATTTAATGTATAGCACCAATCCTGTTACAAGTATGAGGTATTCTTTTCTAATTATACTGATGTCTTCCACAATAACATATAAACTTGGAAAAATCAGCACCAAGGAAATAAGAACACCAAAATAAGGATTTGTTATTGTTTTTTGGAGGATTGAAAATAGCCTTGTCATTTCTATAGTGTTATTTAATTTCATAATAATTGACAGTTATGAATTGTATGCTTCAAAAGTAGTTTGCTTTTGGTTTTTCCTTTTTTAAATTGTCATGAAGCAGGTTTTTAATGTCATGAAACAAAAAAATCTTCCCGTTTCGAGGAAGATTTAGTGAATTGTATGTTTGGCTAAAATTTTGATTAAGACAAAATATTCATTTTTTTGATAAAGTCTTTATAAGTGTCACTCAGGTTTATTTTGTGATTGCCTTGTAGAATAATAAGATTGTCAGCCAAGATTATTTCTTCAATTTTATCGGTGTTTACAATGGTATTTCGATGCGTTCGAATGAATTTAGCAGGATTTAGTAAAGCACTAATTTTGGTTAATGAAATTAAGATAACAAACTTTTCTTTTTCGGTAATAATGTTGCAATAGCGTTCTTCTACTTCTATGTAAAGGAGGTCTTGTAAAGCTACTTTTTTTAGCGAATTTTTCTTTTTTATAAATAGAAAATCATTGCTGATTACCGTGTCTTGCTCTTCGGTTAAAAAAACATTGGTTTGCTCGTAGAATTTTTCGACTGCCATTTCTATAGCATATAGAATTTCTAATTCATTGAAAGGTTTCATCAAGAAACTGAATGGTTTTGTCAATTTGGCCCTTTCAAAAATTTGACGGTCTTGCGAACTGGTTAAAAAAACAAATGGCTTAGAAGCATTTGGAATAATATTAATACTTTCTGCAAAGGTAATTCCGTCGGGTTTTCCATCCAGAAAAACATCGATTATAATAATATCAATAGTGTTGGCATAAAATAGTTTTAGGGCATCGGTAAAATTTCTGGCAACCCCCACAACAGTATAATTGTTTTCGAGCAATACTTTGATTAATGCATCGCTTTGTTCAGGTGTATCTTCTATGATAAGTATGTTGATGTTATCCATTTGATGCTGTTTTTGGTAGCAAAAGTATCACTTTAGTTCCTTTGTTAGGTTCACTTTCAATGTTTATTGTACCACCGTTTTTCTTAATCATTTGTTTACACAATTGCATCCCAAGTCCTGTTCCTATAATTTCTGAATTGTTTTTTCTAGCCAATAATTCATTTTCTTGAAGCAATTCGTTAACTGTGTTTTGATTCATTCCGATGCCGTTATCTTCTAATACAAGTTGGCAAAAATCACTATTGTTTTCAGTAGTATAAAAACTGATTTTTCCGTTTTCATTCGAAAATTTGATAGCATTGTCTAATAAATTACGGAGCACAATTTTTAACGAATCAAGATCCACGAAGATAAAGCAATTTTTGGCAACTGAATTCTCAAAATTAATGGATTTATCGAGTAGTAAAGGTTTGTAGCTGTATTCTATTTGTTGCACGATAGAATGCAAATGCACCGATTCTTTATGAAAATATAATTGCTTGGTTTGCAACATTGCCCAGTGTAATAAATTGTCCAGCAAACTATAAGCTCCGTTAGCAATGCCGCTGTTTTGAATGATGAGTTGGTTTAATTCATCATAATTTTTGGTTTCTAGCGTGGTAGATAATTTAGAATTACTAGTTTTTAAAGCATTTACTGATGAACGTAAATCATGACTTACAATAGAAAACAATTGGTCTTTGGTAGCATTGAGTTCATCGAGTTTGTTTTTTTGGAGTAGAATGGTTTTAGAATTTTTTACTTTTTGAGCATAAAGATAAATTCCAGCCGTTAGTAATATTAATAAAATGATTGCCGAGAAAAATAACCAATTCCGTTGTGTGTTTTTGAGTTGGTTTTCTACTTCCAGTACTTTGATTTGTTTTTGTTTTTGAGCTACAGCAAACTTTTTTTCAAAATCTGCAACTGACCATATTTTGTTTTGATTGTTAAGGGAGTCTAGCCATTTTTCGGCTTCTATTCTATATTCTAAAGCATTTTTAAAATTACCTCTGTCTTCTTCGACAACTGACATGTTTTTTGAAGCAATTGCTTTTTTTTCAAAGTCATTAATATTTTGAGTTACCAAATATGCTTTTTTGAAATAATCATAAGCTAATTTATTTTTGTCTTGCATGAAATATAAATTAGCAACCATCGAGTAAGCCGAATAAATTCCTTCAATGTTTTTTTCTTTTTTTCTTAACGCTAAATTTTTATGAAGGTATTCTTGAGCTTCTTTCATTTGATTAAGAAGCAGATATGTTGTGCCTAATCCTTCATAAATATCAATATGACTATATAAAACATTTAATATTTTCGGTAATTTTTCTACTTTTTTATAATAAATAAGTGCTTGTTCAAATTCTCTTAATTCTAAAGAAGTCTTTCCTAACATTATGTTTTTTAAAGGATAGATTTCTTTAGCATTGGACATTAATAGCGATTCTTTTTTACTTTCTTTATAAAGGTTTTTATTGTAGAAAGCGTTACTTCTAAAATAATGGCAATAATCAGCTAATTCTTTATTATTACCAGTATTTATTTGTTTCATTGAATATACCAAAGTAGAGTCCCAATTCTTTTTCATGAAAAAGAATTGGGCTTTACTGAAGTTGGTTTGAAATTTGAATTTTATTGCTTTTTTTTCTAAAAAATCTTTAACAGTCGTATCTAAAAATGGTTTCTCCTGTGCAAATGAAATATAGGGAAAAAGAAATAAAATAGAAATTAAAAAATGTTTTGTTTGGAACATTAAACTCAATTATATTTTTATTGTTGTTCGTTTAGAGGTTTCAGGATCAAGATCTTTCAAATAAGATACCACTTCAATTAAATCTCCAACGGTTTCCGAAGTGTAATCTATTTCTACATACCAAACATTGCAGCTTTCTGGTGTTTCTTCAGAGAAATCATAGTCAAAATACATTTGTAAAGTATTGTCTAATTCAGTAGGTTCTTCTACAGTAGGATTATTTTGATCTTCGGAGTTGATGTATAATGTAGCTCTAATTTTTAGTGTTAAGACACTATTTGGACTATAAAAACTTGCCGATATTAAAGGTGTTACGGGGTAAATAACGGTTTCAGGATTTGAGAAAATAAAATCTCCGGTGTTGATTTTGCTGTTTTGTAAAACTTTAAATGCCATACTAATTTTGAGATAAAAGGTTATTGTTTTTGTTGTGCTAAAGATATTTTTTTTCTTTCAATAAAAGTCTGTATAACTTGTTTTTACAGTAAAATTTCCTGTACAACAAAAATCCCGTTTCAAATGAATGAAACGGGATTTTTTATAATAAACCTTTAGTAAACTAAGATCTGATTACTCTTGTTTAGCCTCGCGAGGAGGGCGTGCGATAAGTGCTTTTCTTGACACTTTCTCTTTTTTAGTTTTTGGGTCAACTCCTAAGTATTTCACTTCGAATACATCACCCATGTTTACAACATCAGCAACATTTTCTGTTCTTTCCCAAGCCAATTCAGATACGTGTAATAAAACTTCGTTTCCTGGAGCTGAAGTATATTCTACAACCGCACCAAAATCTAACATTTTAATTACTTTCACTTCATAAGCTTCTCCCATTTGTGGTTTGAAAGTGATTGACTTAATTTTAGCCAATACTGCTTCAATTCCAGCAGGATCTGTACCTAAGATTTCGATAACTCCTTGTTCGTCTACTTCGTTGATTACAATAGTTGTTCCAGTAGCTTTTTGTAATTCTTGAATTACTTTTCCACCAGGTCCAATTAATGCTCCAATGAAGTTTCCAGGAATAGTTCTGGTAATAATTTTAGGAGAGTGTGCTTTAACATCTGTATTAGGTTTGTCAAGCGTTTCTAATATTTTACCTAAGATATGTAAACGTCCATCACGAGCCTGAGCCAAGGCTTGCTCCATGATTTCATATTTCAATCCGTCAATTTTGATATCAGATAAAACCGCAAAACGATCACCATCAGTAATCAATCCCATTGCAATTCCAGAAACCGGACGAATCATTTGAATACCAGCATCCATCAAAGATAATGTTCCAGCACAAACAGTAGCCATTGAAGAAGAACCATTAGATTCTAAAACTTCAGAAACTACACGAATTGTATAAGGACAATCAGCAGGAATCATGTTTTTTAATGCTCTTTGAGCCAAGTTTCCGTGACCAACTTCTCTTCTTGAAGTTCCTCTTAGTGGACGAGCTTCTCCTGTTGAAAATGGTGGGAAATTATAGTGTAAGTAGAATTTTTCTTCTCCTTGTTCAGATGGTGAATCAATTTGGTTAGCCTCTCTAGAAGTTCCTAAAGTTGCAGTTGCCAATGCTTGAGTTTCTCCACGTGTAAATAATGCCGAACCGTGAACAGATGGTAAATAATCTACTTCAGACCAAATTGGACGAATTTCAGTAGTTTTTCTTCCGTCTAAACGAGTTCCTAAATCTAAAGTTACATTACGAACTGCTTCTTTATTGGTTTTGTAGAAATATTTAGAAACTAAATCTCCGTTTTCTGCCAATTCTTCTTCAGTAAATAATGC
>NCET01000131.1:0-2707 GCA_002280815.1 Flavobacteriales bacterium 32-34-25
ATCAGTAAAAAAGTAAAAAACATGAATTTTATCTTAGGTGGATTTTATGGAAATTCTAAAGTAGATAGAATTGGAGGCCCACAAAATTTTGGTATCGGAGTTGGAACTATGCAACACCAACCCCATTTAGTAGATATTACCTTAGCAGGAAATGACGGAAATACTTATCAGGTAACTAGTCCTGAAGGAGTCCAAGTTGTGGGAGCTAAAGGAGCCTATATTGCTTCATTCAGACAAATACAAGCATCTGCATTTTTTGGACATGAGTGGAAAATATCAGACCGATTGAATTTTGACTGGGGTATTAGATACGAATCATTGAATGTTTCCGGACACAATTCAGTACCGGTAGGCAATGCGGAATCAGCAGGACTTGACAATGATCCATTAACTATTTATGACAACTTTGGAGGAACTCAAGGCGCACCTTTAAACATTGACAATACCGTTAAAACCGTTTCTTTCTCAGGAGGTTTAAATTATAAATTAAGTGATCAGCAAGCAGTTTATATTCGTTATACCAACGGAAAAAAATCTCCAGACATCAACTTTTATTTAAACCAAACCTCTCAATTCTTAGTTGACAATACTAAAGCCTACGCTCAAAAAGTAGAACAAATTGAAGCAGGTTACAAAATAAGCACTCCAAAGGTAAAAGTATTTGTTACTCCGTTTTTAAGTATGCTGAGCAATGTAGCTACTTCACAAACATTTACTAATGCCGATGGTTCTTATTACAATCCATTGAACCAGTTCAATAGCTTCAAAACTTACGGTATTGAATTAGAAAGTGATTATAACATAACTGATCAATTTGCTATTAGAGTTGGTGCTACAGTTCAAGATTCTAAAGCAACAACTTACAAAACATGGATTGCCAATGCTAATGGACCAAGTGATGATACATTACTGGATTTATCTGGAAATGAAACCGATAACAATGCTAAATTAATTTTTAACGTTAGTCCAAGTTATAATTTGAATAAATTTTATAGCTCATTAAATATCAGCTATATGGGATCAAGACAGGCCAATGTACAAAATGCATTCAAAATGCCAGCATTTACCACATTAGACTTAACAATGGGATATGATTTCAATAAAAAATTCGGAATCCAAGCCAATGTAAACAACCTTTTAAATACTTATGGTGTAATGGGTTGGTCAGGTCCAGGTGGATTCCCTGCAGCCTTAAACCGTCAAGGTTTTTCAAAAGCTTTTGTTGAAGCAAATCCTAATGCAGTGTACTCTACACAAGGAAGTATGCCTAGAGCTTTTTTCCTAACCGCTTCTTATAAGTTCTAATTTATAGTATTGAATTTAAATCAAAATCCCCCTTTTCAGAGGGGGATTTATTCTTTTTTGATTATGAAAAAATCATTATTCACCTACGAAAACGGAATGGTAAGCCTGATGGCTCTTGTATTTGGCTGCCTCTTTTTTGACCGTTTAGCACTTAATTTCCTGATGCCTTATATTGCAAAAGACCTCGTATTGAGTGACACCCAAATAGGATTACTAGCTGGGTCTCTTTCATTAGCCTGGGCTTTTTCAAGCTATTTTACAGTAGCATGGGCAGAAGTAAAAAACCGAAAAAAATTGGTTTTTCTGACCGCTGTAATCACTTTTTCACTGTGTTCCTTTGGTTCAGGGATAGCACTTTCCTTTTCAGGACTGTTTTTAGCCCGATTCATCATGGGATTTTCGGAAGGTGCAGTTATTCCACTAGCGCAAAATTTTGTAGAAAGAGAATCCTCTCCCAATCGGTTGGGACTTAATGCAGGAATCCTGCAAGGGGTGGGTTCGGCTCTTTTTGGTTCCATCCTCGCCCCTATTATTTTAGTGGCTATTGCCGAAAGTATGGGATGGCGAAACGCTTTTTTTGTGGCTGGAATCCCAGGGATTATTTTGGCACTATTATCCTGGCGTTATGTAAAAAAATCTACCGCTGAGAGTACCGAAAGAAAAACTGATAACACTATAAATTTCACCGAACTTTTGCAATACAATAATATCAAATGGGGAATTCCTTTAGCTTGTTGTGCCTTCGGATGGTGGTTTGCCACACTTCCGTTCATTTCTAAATATTTTGTTGAAGCACAAAATATGAGTCCCGATGAAATGGGAAAAACAATGGGACTTTTAGGTTTGTCTGGGTTAATTGGATCTATAATTGTTCCCGGACTTTCTGATAAATACGGTCGCAAACCCATCATGTATATTTTTATGGGATTGGGAATTTTATATCCTTTTTCGGTATTCTTCCTCAAAGGAAATATGCTACAACTTCCCTTCATGTTTATAAGCTATTTTGCGATGGGCTGTGTGGCTATGGTGGCTGCAGTAATTCCTTCGGAAGCCGTACCCATTCATTTAAGAGCTAAAGCCATGGGACTCGTTATGGGAATTGGCGAAATTGTGGGAGGCGTTATTATCCCTGGGGTAGCAGGTGTTCTTTCGGACAAAACAGATCCATCGGCCTTTTTATGGGTTTCTGCCGTAATGGCTGTCTTAGGATTGTTTTTTGTTTCTAAATTACTGGAAAGCAATAAAATTATCAGTAAAAGCAAAGCCTTCATTGAAGTCGAAGCTGCTCTATAACTTTTTTAAATTATAAAATAATCATCAAAAAATAAATCACATGACTAGACGTATCTCCATTCTTTTGATTGCATTAGTAAGTCTCATAAGCTGCAAAGAAAAAATA
>NCET01000131.1:2720-12175 GCA_002280815.1 Flavobacteriales bacterium 32-34-25
AACAGAAAAACCTTTTCTATGGGGAGTGGCTTCTGCCGCATATCAGGTAGAAGGTGCCTATCAAACGGATGGCAAAGGCGAATCGAAATGGGATTTTCTGGCTAATAAAGTGGGTGTAACTCAGTTTATCATTGGACAAAAACAAACAGCCAATGTTTCTATCAATATGTACGACCGAACACAATACCTGAAAGACATTCAATTGATGAAAGAATTAGGAGTCAACTCCTACCGTTTTTCATTAGACTGGAGTCGTATTATCCCTGATGGTATTGGGGCAGTTAACGAAAAAGCCTTAGCTCATTATGACGTTCTGATTGATGATTTAAAAGCGGCAGGAATTGATCCAGTAGTTACACTTTATCATTTTGATTATCCTTTCGCTCTAGTACAAAAAGGAGGTTGGGGAAATCCAGAAATGATTAACTGGTATAAAAACTATGCTAAAATAGCTTTGGAACGTTACGGTAAAAAAGTAAAACATTTTATCACTTTCAATGAGCCTTACATCGAATTCTTTGTTGCGGAATATCTTATGAACATGGAACAAAGCAAAGAACCTGCCGTTACTCGTTTTGCAAGAGGAATGATGAAGTCCCACAGACAGATGGTAGCCAGTGCCGAGGTAATCAAAATGTATCACGAAATGAATTTGGGCGGAAAAATTGGGATGACATTCAATTTTTCTCCTTGTTCCCCACTCGATCCTAACAATCCAAAAGACGTGCAAGCATCGGAATTACAGGAAAAATTATTGAATACGGTTTTTCTTGATGGGTATTTCAAAGGTACTTATCCAAAAGAAGTCGTGGATCTTTTTACAAAGTATGATCCTGCTTTCCAACCAACAGCTACCGACATGAAAATACTGGCCGCAAATAAACCTGATTTCTTAGGAATTAATTTTTATGCCCCTGCCCTGGTGAAATATGACGCTGCAGAACCATTTGAAACGAAATGGATGGATGTAAACACCGATAAAGTTAAATCTCATAATGGTCCAGTAAGACCTGAAGAACTGTACAAGTTCCTTGTTAAAATAAAAAAAGAGTATAACAATCCTGAGATAATGATTACCGAAAACGGAGCTGGTTTTGAAGGAGAAGACATCAAAGCAAATCCTATTGTAAAAGACCCTTTAAGAGCCGATTACATCAAACGTCATACGGAAGCAGTTCTAAAAGCCAAAAATGAAGGTGTTAGAATGATTGGTTATTTTGCATGGAGCGGTTGGGATAATTTCGAATGGGTATTTGGTTACACCAAACGTTTCGGATTAATCTACGTTGATTTTGAAACTCAGGAACGTATCCCAAAACAAAGTTTTTATGAGTATCAAAAATTAATTAAAGAGTATAAAAATCAATAATTAGTTAACAAAACACAAGCCCTAATTTTTGAAGTGTTCATTGGATATGATTTGCTTTTAAATAATATCCAATACACTTCCTGTACCTATAGCAATTTGAATTCATTAAATACCATGAACTTAAATTACTCCAGTAGGTGAAATCATTACATCCATAAACAGCCCATTATTACTATTATAAAATCATAATTCTAATGAAGAAGTGTCTTCTTTTTATACCTATAGCTTTCTTCAGTTGGAGTGTTTCTTCTCAAAGTAAGGAACCACTACAATTGAATAAAAACAACATTAAGCAAATCATCAAAGCTTTGACTCTTGAAGAAAAGGCCAAATTGGTAGTTGGAATGGGGATGCATATTCCAGGAATGCCTCCGGGTATTTTGCCTCCAACGGATCCCGAAGATGATAAAATCGAACCAAAAGTGCCGGGAACTTCGGGAAGAACCCATCCTATTGACCGCTTGGGAATTCCGAGTATCGTTTTATCTGACGGACCAGCAGGAATTCACTTTTTAGATTTTGGCAAGAATCCAAAATATGCTACTGCCATTCCAATAGGAACTTTATTAGCCTGTACTTGGGATACGGATTTAGTTCGCAAAGTTGGCGGAATACTGGGCAGTGAAGCCAAAGAATACGGAATCGATATCATGTTGGCCCCGGCATTTAACATCCACAGAAACCCGCTGGGAGGAAGAAATTTCGAATACTATTCAGAAGACCCTTTTCTCTCGGGGAATATCGCTGCCGCAGTTACCAATGGAATCCAAGAACATGGTATTGGTGCTTCACTAAAGCATTTTGCAGCCAATAATGGGGAAACCAACCGAATGAAACTAAATACTTTAGTGAGTAAACGTGCTTTAAGAGAAATTTATTTAAAAAACTTTGAAATTGTTGTCAAAAAGACAAACCCATGGACAATTATGACTTCTTATAATCTGATTAACGGAACCTACACCTCTGAAAGTACTAACTTAATCAATCAGATCTTAAGAAAAGAATGGGGATTCAAAGGTTTGGTGATGAGTGATTGGTTTGCCGGAAAAAATGTGGTCGCCTCGGTGCAAGCTGGAAACGATCTGCAAATGCCTGGAAGACCAGACCAAACACAGTCGATAATCGCTGCCGTAAAAAACAATACTTTAGCCCTAAGCACTTTAGATTTAAGTGTGGAAAAAGTTCTGAATCTGGTTGCACAGTCATCTACTTTCAACAAATATCAATATTCTAACCAACCGAAATTAAAAGAAAATGCTATCCTTTCGAGAAAGGCAGCATCAGAAGGAATGGTTTTATTAAAAAACGATAATACCTTGCCCCTAACCAATACTGGTACTGTGGCTTTATACGGAAATGCTTCCTATGATATCATAGCCGGAGGTAGTGGTAGCGGTGATGTTATTAAAGAATACACTGTTTCCCTTGATAAAGGATTGGTAAACTCCGGTTTCAAACTGCTGGAAAGCATCAATTCAACTTATCAAGACTATTTGAAAATAGAAAAAGCCAAAATGCCTGCCCCGTCATTTCTTACGATATTCAATCCAATCACCATTAAAGAAATGAGTCTGGATAATGAGCTGTTGATACAATCTGCCGACAATGCCGATATCGCCATAGTGACAATAGGAAGATTATCCGGAGAATCGAGCGACAGAAAAATTGACGCTGATTTTAATTTAACGGAAGCCGAAAAAAATACACTGAAAACCCTTTCAGAGAGTTTTCATGCCAAGAATAAAAAAGTTATTGTGGTTATTAATGCGGGTGGAGTTATCGAAACGGCAAGCTGGAGTCCTTGGGTGGATGCAATATTGATGGCTTGGCAACCGGGTATGGAAGGAGGCAATGCCATCGCCGATATCCTATCAGGCAAAGTAAATCCATCCGGAAAATTGACATCTTCATTCCCTATTAATTACAACGATGTTTCCTCTGCCAAAAATTTTCCTGGAAAAGTATTGCCAATCAAGGACGACGGACCTGTAGATCCGGTAATGCCTTCCTTTCCTTCGGAAGTATCATACGAAGAAGATATTTATGTTGGCTATCGCTACTTCAACACTTTTGATGTAAAAACAGCTTATGAATTTGGTTTTGGTTTGAGTTACACCCAATTTGAATACAGTGATATTAAACTCAGTTCAACTGAATTTAAGGATAAAATTACGGCTACAATTACCATAAAAAATAGTGGTAAAACCGCAGGAAAAGAAGTAGTGCAATTGTACCTCGGCGCCCCTTCCGAAAAACTAAAAAAACCTTCCGAAGAGTTGAAAGGCTTTGCAAAAACGAATTTATTACAGCCTAACGAATCACAAAGCATCAGCTTCACTCTTAGCCCGGAAGAATTAGCGTCTTATGACCCTAGCCTTTCTTCTTGGATTGCCGAAGCTGGAAAATACAGCATCCGAATGGGAGCCTCTTCATTGGATATAAAACAAACAAAGGAGTTCCATCTTGCAAAAGATTTGATGGTTAAATAAATGATTTTCGAAAATTAAAACAGAACTAATACATTCTTAAAAATGAAAAATAAAATTTTAATTCTATTGGTATTTAGTGCTTTTGTATCGAATGCACAAAAAGTAATTCCACTCTATCAAGGTAAAGCTCCCGGTTCAGAAAACTGGAATTGGAACGAAAAAGAAATGTTTTCAGAAACCTTTCAAACCCAGGTAATATACAATGTTTCCCAACCCACACTTACGATGTATGCGCCTGACAAAGCCCAGGCAAACGGAACTGCAGTAATTGTTTGTCCCGGCGGCGGTTTTCATACCCTATCAATAAACAGTGAAGGAATCGAAGTGGCGAAATGGTTAAATTCAAAAGGAATAACAGCCTTCGTTTTAAAATACCGACTCGTAAAAAGCTTAACCGATGATCCCGTAAAAGAACTTTTTCCTTTATTCGAAAACAGGAAAAAATTAGATTCCGTTAATGCACCAGTAGTTCCTTTGGCAATTGCCGATGGGCAGGCAGCGATAGAATACGTAAGAAACCATGCGGCTGAATTTAACATTGAGAAAAACAAAATTGGAATTATCGGTTTCTCAGCTGGAGGAACTGTAGCTGCGGGAACTGTTTATAATTCGAAAGGAAACAACCGCCCGGATTTTGCAGCCCCTATTTATGCCTATACCGGAGCCTTAAAAAACACTGTAGTTCCTGTTGATGCTCCTCCTTTATTTATTGCAGCAGCGTCGGATGATCAATTGGGCTTAGCTCCAAATAGTGTGCAAACTTATTCCAACTGGTTAGCCGCTGGAAAATCGGCAGAATTACATATTTATTCTAAAGGAGGTCATGGTTTTGGGATGCGTAAAATGAACTTACCGGTTGAAAGTTGGATAGAACGTTTTGGGGAATGGCTAAAACTAAATGAACTTTTATAATTCTATACAAATGAGTATTGTTA
Source organism: Flavobacteriales bacterium 32-34-25 (assembly GCA_002280815.1). Taxonomy (GTDB): domain Bacteria; phylum Bacteroidota; class Bacteroidia; order Flavobacteriales; family Flavobacteriaceae; genus Flavobacterium. Next base: position 7,514 of record NCET01000131.1, read on the forward strand.
AAACAAAAAAACTTTTTCTACTACTTATTTTTTTTATTGAAGGAGTTAGCTATGGTCAAGTAAATTATCAAAATCCCATATTGCCAGGATTTTATCCTGACCCTAGTATTTGCAAGGTGCAAGACGATTATTATATGGTAAACAGCAGCTTTGGTTATTTTCCGGGAGTGCCAATTTTTCACAGTAAAAACTTGGTCAATTGGGAACAAATTGGGTACGTTTTAGATAGAGAAGAACAATTGCCCTTGGCGAAAGCACAAACTACTTTGGGGATTTTTGCACCTACTATCCGTTATAATAATGGTGTTTTTTATATGATAACCACCAATATTACCGACAAAGGAAATTTTTATGTAACCGCAAAAAAACCTTCTGGACCTTGGTCAAATCCCATTTGGATTACCACACCTGGAATTGATCCCAGTTTATTTTTTGATGATAACGGCAAAACCTATGTTACGTCTGCACAAAATTGGGGAGCCATAAAAAATCGTATCGTGATGTCCGAAATAGATATCACAACAGGAAAACTGGTTTCAGAACCCATAACGATTTGGAAAGGAACCGGCGGTAAATATCCAGAAGGACCTCATTTATATAAAAAAGACGGTTTCTATTATTTGATGATAGCAGAAGGCGGAACAGAATACGGACATAAGGTTACCATTGCCAGAAGCAAAAACATTTGGGGAACTTATGAATCTAATCCTGCTAATCCTATCCTGACACACGCCAATTCGAAGGAAGAAAACAATCCAATTCAAGGTACAGGTCATGCAGATTTAGTTCAAAATACCGATGGTTCTTGGTTTATGGTAGCACTAGGATTCCGACCTTTAGACAGTCATCAAATTTTGGGTCGAGAGACTTTTTTAGCTCCTGTAGCCTGGAATCACAACGAATGGCCGGTTGTAAATGGTACTGGCTCTATTACTTTGGACATGAAAGTGGATAAACTCCCTGGAGAACTGAGCGTTAAAAATTACAATCAGAAGGAAGATTTCTCTGAAGATCAATTGGGGTTGGAATGGAATTACATCAACAATCCGACAACTCAAAACTACTCGCTAACAGAACGCAAAGGATATTTAAGACTTCGTGGAAGTGAAAAATCCTTGAACGAAAATCCGGGAGTAACCTTTGTAGGCAGAAGACAACAACAATTTAATTTTAATGCTGTTACTACAATTGATTTTAATCCGATTACTGACAATGAGGAGGCAGGTATTACAATGTACAAAGATGCTTTACATCATTACAAACTATTTATTCGGAAAATTGGAAAAGAACGGGAACTCGTTTTGGAGTATCATATCGGTACTATCAAGGCTATAGAAAAGCGAATACCTTTAAATAAAGGAACGGTAAAACTGAGTATTTCGGGAACACCAGAGTTTTATGAATTTGGTTTTTCACAAGAAAACAAATCCATAACTACACTCGGAAAAGTGGAAACAAAATACTTAAGTACCGAAACAGCAGGAGGTTTTACTGGAGCATATATCGGTTTGTATGCCACCGGGAACAATGCAAAATCTAAAACAACTGCCGATTTTGATAATTTTATTTACAAAGTAGTCCAACAGTAATTCTAAAAATCCAATGACGAACCAAACAATTACATCTTACTCAGAATCAACCCATATAAAAACAAAAAAATGGAAAAGAGAACAAATAAATACAAATTAAAACTGGAACTATTAGAAACCTCAAAGGTTGACGATACCATCTATACTCCTATTGAATTAGCATTTGATAATCACGATAACATTTTTACGATAATCGAAAGAATGAAAAACAGAGACATTTTTAAAACTAAAGATCAGGCAACAGAATTTGCCATTGGGTTAAAAATGTTTAGCGAAGTGATGCTAAAAAACAGAGACAATGAACTTTTTAGTGAGTTTAGACCCGCTTTCAGTGAGTTTATGAAAAAGTTAAAATCGACTCCAACTAAAGAATAAAACAAAAGTAAAATGGACTTAGCAATTAATCAGAATTGGCTTTTACTTTAATAAAAGAATACAAAACAACTACATAAAGAGCAGTAAATAATCAAAAAGATTGATTTTGAATAGCATCGGAATGTAATTGACTAACCGTTCGAGGCTATTCTTGGTAATTTTGTTTACACAAATAGTAGAAAAACATATAAAATAAAATACAAATGGCAAAAAATCCACATTATTTTTCACAAATGGCACATGTTGAGGTGCTAACTACAGATTTAGAAAAATCGGTACACTTTTTTGGAGACATTGTAGGCATGGATATTACCGGTAGAGAAGGTAATTCAGTATACTTAAGAGCTTGGGGTGATTATGGTAATTCAGTATACTTAAGAGCTTGGGGTGATTATTTTCACCATACCTTAAAATTAACACAAAATGAAACTTCAGGATTAGGACATATTGGCTGGAGAGCTGATAGCCCGGAAGCTTTAGAAGAAGCTGTAACTTACTTAGAAAGTATTGGTGCTGGTCTTGGTTGGGACAATGGCGATTTAGGTCATGGAAAAGCCTATCGTTTTAAATCGCCTGAAGGACATATCCACGAAATTTTCTGGGATGTAGTTTGGTTAAGAGAAGAAGGAGAAAGAGGAAGTGTTTATGCTGACAGATATGCTAGTAACAGAATGAATGGAGCAAATCCGCGTCGTTTTGATCACGTAACTTATATGGTTTCTAAAGGAAAATATGCCGAAGAAAAAGCATTTTGGAAAGGTTTAGGATTAAAAAACCCTGATGAAATCAGAATTTCAGACGACATGCCTGCAATTGGAGGTTTGTTTACTACTGCCGATCCAACTATTGAACCAAATCAAGCGGTACTAAATCACATTTGTTGGAATGTAGACAGCCGTGAAGAAGTTTTATTAGCCTTAGATTATTTTATCGAAAAAGGATACAAAAGTGTTATGGGAGCCCCAACCCGTCATAAAGCCGATGAAGGTTTCTTTATCTACATAATTGACCCAGGAAGTGGTATTTTATTCGAATACTATGCTTGTGCCCGATTGGTATTTGCACCAGATCACCTAGATGTTCATTATCTAAAAGACAATCCTAATGATGCTTGGGGATCAGCGAATCCATTTGCTGAAATGGCAAAAGGAAAAAAATTAGGATTGACAGACGGTGTAGTAAAACCAATGGATATCTAATTTATTAGAGCAAAAAAACAATTTTTAAAATTAAAAAAACACAAATTATGTGGCACTATTTTCCAGGTCAATACATGCCTTCTTATCAGGTAAATCGTGCGCTTAGTCAGGCGCATTACGGAGGAGGGGAATTTGCAGAAATATTAGAAGTAGCTAGTAAAATAGACCCTACAGACAGAGAATCCTTTAATCAAGCTTGGCTTGAAAAAGGAAATCCTGTATTTGAACTTGCTGAGGAATTTGAAAAAAATGGTAACTTTATTTCGGCAAGAAGAACTTATCTGAGAGCTTTTAATTACTTACGTTCGGCTGAATTTTTCATGAACCTAAATCATGAGCAAAAACTGCCAACTTATTTAAAAACTAGAGAAGCTTTCTTGAGAGCTATTAAATATTTTGACGAAAAAGTAATCCAAGTTGAAGTTCCTTTTGAAGGTTCTTTTCTACCGGGTTATTTGTTTAAACCTGCTGGGGTGAAAAATCCTCCGATGATGATTATGTTTGGTGGTTTGGATAGTTTGGCTGAAGAGCTTTACTTTGGTATTGGTCAGCATTTAAATGAGCGTGGTATTGCACTTTTAGCAATGGACGGCCCAGGTCAGGGAGCTGCTTTGCGATTAAATAATATCCATACGCGTCATGATTACAATGTGGCAGGAACAGCAGTTTTAGACTGGAGTATTGAAAATTTAAAAGACGAAATAGCAGTAGATCGTATCGGTATCGGAGCCGTTTCTATGGGAGGTTATATGGCTGCCCGTTGTGCTGCTTTTGAACCGCGTTTTAAAGTATGTATGGTTTACGGTGCAGTTTGGTCTTATTATGATGTTTGGGCAGGACGTCCGGATAGTCATCCATTGGCAGAAATTGTTCAGCATATCGTGGGAGCACCAGACATGACAGAAACCCGCAAACGACTGGAAGGTTTTACACTTGAAAATGGTGTTGCCGAAAAGATTTCAATGCCTACCTATATCCTTCATGGTGCAGATGACAAACAAAATTTTGTTGAACATGCTTATAACTTGGAAAAACATTTAACTTGCGAACACAAATTAGAAGTAATTCCAGCAGGAGAAAGCGGTTCACAACATTGTCAAGTTGATGATTTTACCAAATCTTTCAATATGTACGATTGGATAGCTAAAAGGCTATAAGCAGTCATCATGACTAATTTTAACTATAATAACCGACCAAAATATGAAGTCCATAAATAAAGTATTAATTGTTGGTGGTGGCATTGGTGGCCAATCGGCTAGTATTGCTCTTAGACAAATAGGCATTGAAGTAGAAATTGCAGAACTTCAACCCAAATTTGATGTGTATGGTGTGGGAATTATTCAACAAGCAAACGCATTAAGAGCACTTGATGCTTTAGGATGTGCAGATGAAGCCCTTAGAAGAGGTTCGCCCTACCCTATGGTAAAAATGTGTACTCCTACTGGTCACCAAATAGCCGAAGCAGGAACGCCACCTATTGGACGATTTCCTAGTCATAA
>NCET01000132.1 GCA_002280815.1 Flavobacteriales bacterium 32-34-25
AGGCGGATGAAATTGCGTATTGTGTAAAATTAAGGATGCTTTAATAGGAAATAAAAAATTTCTCTGATGCCTGAAATGCTTCAGAATCATTATTTAAGGAGGAACATTCTATATTCATGTAGGTACAAAATACATTCCCAAAGAAACTAGCAACAGCAATTTCTGAACCGTCTTTTCCATGTGCAATTTTGACAATTTGGTTTAATGAAGCCAGTCGAGTAGAATCAAAAATAATCCAGTTGTTTCCTAAATATACTTCAAAACAAGCATGGATGTCTGGCGGATAAATATTACTTGCGTAACAGGTGAAATATCGTGCAGGAATAGTTAGTGCTCTACAAAGTGCTATGCCAAGATGTGCAAAATCTTTACAAACGCCTTCTCCTTGATTGAAGGTGTCAAAAGCTGTGGTGTTAGCATCTGATGAACCAGTAACATATTTAATGTTGTTGTATATCCAGTCATTTATTGCAAGTACTTTTTCTAAATCAGTTGGAAAATGTCCAAAATTATTAAAAGCAAAGTCTACTAATTTGTCGGATGGGCAATGCCTACTTGGAGTTAAGTAGGGTATTATTTCATTTTTTAAATCAAAAATAGGCGTGTTTTTTAAAAGTCTCTTTTTTGATATTAATTTAAATTGAGTTTCAATGGTCGCTTCGTAAGAAATGGAGAAAGGCACGTATTCGGTAGCTTTTAGTATTATGAAGCGTGCTGTACAAGCTTTTAAGCTATACTCTCTAAAAGGTAAATTAGGAGATATTTCAAGAGTTTCAGATATGATTTTTTGAAAAGAAGCAGTTTTTAGCGCTTGAATATTAAACACGAATGTAGTTGGTGCATAAATATCGTAATTAATAGCGGTTTTTAGTTTGAATTTCATAAAGTAAATGTACTAATATTGAGGATATTCAATGCTCATTTGTGAAAAAATAATGTAGATTTGTTTTACTTAAATACCTTAAATGAGCACGCCATTATCTTTTATAGAATCATATAAAGAAACTATTAAATCCTACGATGAAGTTATTGATAAAAACGGAGAAGTAAAACCGTATTGGAAAACACTTTTTGATACCCTAGAAACTCTTGGCATGGATGAATTGGCTATTCGAAATAAAGGAATTATCCATAAATTAAAAGAAAATGGTGTTACCTATAATGTATATGATTCTGAAAATGGATTTGTGCGTCCGTGGAAATTAGATCCTATTCCATTTGTCATTCATCAATCAGAATGGGAAACCATAGAGAAAGGATTGATACAAAGAGCCAATTTATTGGATTTAATTTATAAGGATATTTATGGGGAACAGCTTTTAATTAAAAATAATATCATTCCTGCCGAATTAGTTTATGATAATTTAGGTTTTTTAAGACCTTGTTTTGATATCAAGCAAAAGGCATTTCACCAACTTTTAATTTTAGCTTGCGATATTGCTCGCGGTCCAGATGGTAAAATGTGGTTGTTAGACAATCGGGTTCAATCGCCTTCGGGTTCTGGTTATGCACTTGAAAATCGTATTGTGATGGCCAATGCTTTTCCTGAGCTTAATAAAGATATCCATCGCAGTAAATTAGGGCCTTATTTTTTAGAACTTCAAAAAATTGTTGGAAAATTTGGTGCTAATTCAGATAACCCAAATGTCGTTTTTTTATCTCCAGGAGGTGGGAACGAAACCTATTTTGAGCATGTTTATCTTTCTTCTTATCTAGGTTATACCCTAGTTGAAGGAAGTGATTTATTAGTTAGGGAAGGCTATGTTTGGTTAAAAACCATTGATCAACTAGAGCGTGTTGATGTTATCATTAAACGTGTTGATGATATTTGGTGCGACCCTTTAGAATTGAATAAAAACTCGCTGTTAGGTATTCCTGGCTTATTGCAAGTTATACGTTTAGGGAATGTTACTGTTGTTAATCCGCCAGGGATTTCTGTTTTAGAAAATCATGGATTAATGGCATTTATACAAAATGCCTGTAAGTTTTTGTTGAAAGAACCTTTAATAATGAATTCTACAGCTACTTGGTGGTGTGGACAAACAAAGGAGTTGAATTATGTTCTTAATAATTTACCTAAATTAATTATTAAAAAGACTAATAGAAATTTAGGTATTAAATCTATTTACGGACGTAAATTAAATGAAGAGCAAATAAAGGAATTAAAAGCTACTATTTTAAAAAATCCCAAAGAATACGTTGCTCAGGAAGAGGTGAGTTTGTCAACAACACCTTCTTTAATTAATGGTAAAATACTTCCAAGACTAGCGGTTATTAGAGCTTATATGGTTTCTGACGGGAAGAATTTTAAAGTAATGAAAGGCGGACTTACTCGAAGTTCAGTGGTTGAAGATGAATTTCAAATTTCGAATCAATTTGGAGGAATTTCAAAAGATACTTGGATTATATCTGATAATCTTCAAGAACAAGAAGAGCAACAAGAACAAGTTATAGAGATTAAGAAAACGAGACAAGTATCCAGAAGTACTGTTTTAACTAGTAGAAATGCCGAGAATTTATTTTGGGTAGGAAGATTGTCAGAAAGAACATTAGTATTAACTAGTTTTTTGAAGATTGTTTTTAACAAACTAAATGTAAATGTAAGTAGCAAAGGGAAAAAACAACCTGAATTTTTAATTGTGTTATTAAAAGCATTAACGCATCTTACGCAAACTTATCCAGGATTTGTAGGTGAGGATGGGGTAGAAGATGAGGCAATTTTTGAAAAACCTTTGGCTGAATTAATTGTGTTAATTAATGATCCTAAAAAAGAAGGTTCGGTTGCTTATAATGTGCAGTCTTTATTGTATTCCATTAATCATATTAGTGAAAAATGGAATCACGATACCAAGCGAATTATCAATTTAATAGAAGATAGTTTCACAGGGATAAAAGCCTGTAACGCTCAAAATATCAATCAAACCACGCATAGTCTGGATAAACTATACATAAGATTGATGGCTTTTTATGGGAATACCTATGAAACATTCCCAAGAGAAAGTGGGTTTTATTTGTTTGAAGCAGGAAAAAATATTGAACGTTTTTTATCACTTATTTCTGTTTTTCAAACTTTATTTTGTTTTAAAAGAAGCGAAGAGGTCGAACAGCTTTTGTTAGAATCTGTTTTAGAAAATCATAATTTATTAGCACAATACAGAAGTATTTATAAATCTGAACTGAATTTAGTTACCATTATAAATATGTTGTTTTTGGAGAAAAATTCTCCTTATACCTTAGCTTATATTTTAGATACGCTTTCCTATAATATTGCTAATTTGCCTAAGAAATCAGAGTATAATCAATTGAACGTTGCTGAGAAACAGGTTTTAGAAGCGAGTACAATTATAAAATTAATCGATCCTGAGGAATTAGAACAAGCTGATGAAAATAATTATAGAAAAAAACTAGATGACACTATTAATACTGTTTCAGATTTAATTTCTTCGGTAACTAGTAGTTTGTCAAGTTTGTATTTTAATCATTCGGTGATGCAACTTTCATTTTTAGCCACAGATAAAAACAATTCTGATGAGATATAAACTGATACATAAAACCACTTATACTTATTTGAATTCGGTTCATAATTACCAATGTATTGTTTGTTTACATCCTGTAAATTCAGATATGCAAATTTGTGAAGATTTTAAATTAACGATACAACCCCATCCTCAAAATTTATATGCCAGAAAGGATTATTTTGATAATACGCAGTATTATTTTTCTATTTTGATTCCGCATGAAACCTTAGAGGTTGTAGCCACGAGTATCGTTGAAGTTTTACCTCCCAAATTGTTATTTGTTAATAATGGTACTTGCCAAGAGGCTTTGGATTTATTCCGAACGAATCTAACTTTAAAAAATGAATTATTACAATTTCAGCTTGCCAGTCCTTTTATTTTTTGGGATGATGAGGTGAAGCAGTTTGCTGAAACTTGTTTGATTCCAGATAAAGCTTTTTATGAATCAGTATTAAAATTATCCGAAAAAATATTTACCGAATTCGAATTCAAATCGGGTGCAACAACGCTAAATACACCCATAAAAACAGTTTTGAAAGAGCGAAAAGGCGTTTGTCAAGATTTTACACATTTGATGATTGCAGCTTTAAGAAGTTTAGGATTTGCAGCCCGTTATGTAAGTGGTTATTTAGAAACACTTCCGCCTAAAGGGAAAGTAAAATTACAAGGTTCAGATGCTTCTCATGCTTGGGTTTCGGTTTATGTGCCAGGAATGGGTTGGTGCGAATTTGATCCAACCAATAATTTAGTACCAGGGGAACGTCATATTGTGACTGCTTATGGCAGGGATTATTCGGATATTTCTCCATTAAAAGGAGTACTTTTTAGTTCAGGAGCACATAAAGTAAAAGTAGAAGTTGATGTGATTCCAATTCCATAAATGCTACTGATTGTTTTTTTTGCTAGCATTTAAATAAGTGATTTTAATTGGGGAAATGTTCCGTTCGTCCCTTTTAGGTATTTATACTTTATTCTTAATTTTGTTTTAAATAAGCAATTACTGATGTTTTTTGTGTAACTTTAAGTAGTTTATTACAGTTAATAATTAGTAATTCGTACGATATGAAAGTTGTAAAACATTCAGGTGAATTTGTAAATTTTAATCCAGAAAAACTCATTGCATCCTTATTAAAATCAGGTGCTGATATATTTACGGCCGAATCTATTTTAAAAGAAATTACTCTTGATATATTTGAGGGGATTTCGACTAAAAGTATCTACAAAAAAGCTTTTGCTTTATTAAAAAAACATACACATTCTCATGCTGCACGATACAATCTAAGAGCGGCTATCCAAATGTTAGGTCCTGAAGGTTTTTATTTCGAAAAATACATTGCCAGACTTTTTGAGGCTGAAAAATATGAGATTAAAACGAATGTGGTTTTGCAGGGGCATTGTGTAATGCATGAAGTAGATATTTTGCTAAAGAAAAACAACGTAATTGCTATGGTGGAATGCAAATTTCATGGTGGCAACGAAGCGGCTTCTGATGTAAAAGTTCCTTTGTATGTGTTTTCAAGATTCAATGATTTGAAAGTGAGTAGTTATTCGCTTTTTTCGAGTAAAGAAAAAATATCGAATTGTTGGATTGTTACCAATACCCGATTTACTGCAGATGCTATTGCTTTTGCCGAATGTTCAGGAATAAACTTGTTAAGCTGGGATTATCCCGAAAAAGGAAGTTTGAAATCTCGTAACAATCACGATTGCCTGTACCCAGTTACTTGTTTGACAACCTTAACTAAGGCCGAAAAAGAAAAACTTTTGCTATTAGATATCATTTTGGTTAAAGAATTAGTTGGAAATAATGCCGACTTGAAGGAAATAGGAATTAGTCCGAATAGAATCAAAAATATTTTAAAGGAAGTGGCAGAACTGTGCAAGTGTTATTAATTTAAAAACAGTAGTATGAAAATTAAATTTATAGGAGCAGCAGGAACGGTAACCGGTTCTAAAACTTTAATTGAAAGTAATGGTATTCGTTTTTTAATTGATTGTGGATTGTTTCAAGGTGTAAAACCTTTGCGGGAACTCAATTGGGAACCTTTGCCTGTTTTAGCTTCAACCGTGGATTTTGTATTGTTAACTCACGGGCATTTGGATCATTGTGGTTGGTTGCCAAGATTAGTAAATCAAGGTTTTAAAGGCAAGATTTATTGTACCAGTCCTACAATGGAAATAACTAAATTGATTTTAGTTGACAGCGCAAAAATTCAAGAAGAAGATGCTAAAAAAGCAAACGAAGAAAATAGTTCGATTCATGAGTTTGCCGAGCCTTTGTACACAGTAGAACAGGCTAAAAAAGTATTTCCTCTTTTAACGGTTGTTCAGCCAGAAACTACGATTGCTATAGATGATGAAATTGAGGCTGTATTTACTCCTGCCGGACACATTATTGGAGCTTGCAGTATTAGTTTGCAACTAGAAGGGAAGACTTTGGTTTTTTCAGGAGATTTAGGTCGGGATAACGACGTGCTATTATATCCTCCTGTGAAACCTAAAAAAGCAGATTTGGTTTTTCTCGAAAGTACCTATGGTGATCGACTTCATGCTGATGAAGATCCTAAATTAGAATTGGAAAAATATATTAATGAAACCTTTAGAAAAGGCGGAACGGTTATTATTCCCAGTTTTGCCGTTGAACGAGCCCAAAGTATTATGTTTATTTTGTGGGAATTAAAAAAAGAAGGTCGAATTCCAAATATTCCTTATATAGTGGATTCTCCAATGGGTGTTGGTGCTTTTGAAGTTTTTTTTAATAATACAAAATGGCATAAATTAAGTTTAGCCGATTGTCAAGCTATGAGTAAAATGTTTGTCATTAATTCAGATTACGAAGAAACTTTAGCGGCAATAAATAATAAAGGTGCTAAGGTGGTCATTGCTGCGAGTGGTATGATTACGGGCGGACGTGTTTTGAGTTATTTAGAAAATTATATTGGAATCCCCGAAACAACAATTGTTATTGTGGGATATCAGGCCGAAGGAACTCGAGGGCGAAAATTAATTGAAGGTGCTAAGTCTATTAAAATATTTGGTAATTATTATAAAGTTCGAGCAAAAATAGTTGAAATTAATAGCCTTTCGGCACATGGAGATCAAGCTGATTTGTTGGCTTGGTTATCTGAATTAGAAAACAAGCCAAAACGAATTTTTTTAGTTCATGGGGAGCATCCTGCTGCCGATGAATTGCGAATAAAAATTAGAGAAATTTATAAGATTAATTGTTCTATTCCGCTCATGGGACAAGAATTTGATTTTTAGAGGGATGCCAATTGTTGTTTCTAGTATATATTCAGCTTTTATCGTTAATTAAACTTTAAAAGAAATGAATAAATTGTAGTTCATATTTTTTATTCTTACTTTCACGCTCGAAAATATTTTAATAAATAGGTAAGAATGAATAGCTTTGATTGGAAGAATTTAATTGACCCACTTTTTTATATTCATTTTGATGTAAATGGTATCAAACTAGGGGTTTATATCGTATTGTTTATTGTTTTTGCTGAAACAGGATTATTTGCAGGTTTCTTTTTACCTGGTGATAGTTTGCTTTTTCTTGCAGGAATTTATAATAGAGAATTAATAGAGTAATAGAGAATATATTATTTATTGAAAGTGGTTTTGTAAATGTAACTTTGTTGTCAACAATGGTTGCCATTGCAGGGATTCTTGGAAATATAGTAGGGTATTGGTTTGGTGCTAAGAGCGGTTACTATTTGTATAACAAAGAAGATAGTTTTTGGTTTAAGAAAAAGTATCTTGTACAATCCAAAGATTTCTTTGAAAGACACGGAGGAAGAGCGATTATTTTTGCTCGTTTCTTGCCGATTTTTAGAACTTTTGCCCCTATTGTAGCCGGAATAGTTACGATGGAAAGAAAGAAGTTTATGTTTTATAATGTGGTTAGTTCTTTCGTTTGGTCCTTTACGTTGATATTTGCAGGACATTATTTGTATGGTTTCTTGTTAGAGAATTACCAAATAGATTTAAAAGAACACATTGAAATTATTGTTATTGTATTAGTTTTATTAACGCTGTCTCCAGTAGTTTTTAAACTTGCAAAAAAATCAAATTCAACTAATGAATAGAGTTTAAAGTTTTTGGATGGTTTGAAAACTGTCTAAGTTTTAAATAAATTATTTGAAAGAGTTTATTGGAATCCGTTTCAATAAGCTCTTTTTTTTTGCTTTATGTTTATTTACTACGTTTATACTTCTGCGGAAATTAAACCTCTTAAAAGGCCTTTGGTTATTGAAATTACTAAGAGAAAAGAGCTGATTCGAATCATAAAAAAAGCCGTTTTGAAATTTTCAAAACGGCTTTTGTATTATATAAATTAAAAATTAAGCTAACATAGTAACTGGATTTTCAATATATTGTTTTAATGTTTGTAAGAACTGAGCTCCAGTTGCTCCATCGATAGTACGGTGGTCACAAGCAAGAGATAGCATCATTGTGTTTCCAACAACAATCTGACCGTTTTTAACCACTGGTTTTTCAACGATAGCTCCTACTGAAAGGATTGCAGAGTTAGGTTGGTTGATGATTGAATTGAATTCAGTGATACCAAACATTCCAAGGTTAGAAATAGTAAACGTACTTCCTTCCATTTCTGATGGTAATAATTTTTTGCTTTTAGCTCTACCTGCTAAATCTCTAACGCTTGCTCCAATTTGAGATAAACTCATACCATCTGTAAATGGTAATACAGGAACTACTAATCCGTCTTCAACGGCAACAGCAACACCAATGTTTACATGGTAGTTAATGGTGATAGCGTCAGCAGACCATTGTGAATTGATTTTTGGATGTTTTTTCAAAGCCAATGCAGAAGCTTTAATTACCATATCGTTAAAAGATACTTTGGTATCTGGAACGCTATTGATAATTCCTCTTGATTTCATTGCTTCGTCCATTGTTACCTCAATTACCAGGTTGTAATGTGGTGCAGTAAACAAGGATTCAGCTAAACGTTTCGCAATGATTTTACGCATTTGCGAATTTTTGATTTCTTCAGTAGCAATTTGTCCTGCTGGAACATAAGTTTTTGCGGCTGGTGCAGCAGCAGTTTCAGCTTTTGCAGGAGCAGCAGCTTGTGGAGCGGCAGCAGCAGGAGAGAAGTTTTCGATATCGCTTTTCACGATACGTCCGTTTTCTCCAGAACCTTTTACTTGTGTTAATTGGATTCCTTTGTCGCTGGCAATTTTCTTAGCTAATGGTGAAGCTATGATTCTTCCTCCGTCAGCAGGAGCTTCTTGAACAACTGCAGCGGCAGCTTGCGCTGGAGCAGCTTTAGTTTCTTCAGCAGCAGGAGTAGCCTGAGTAGATCCTCCAGAAACGTAATTGTCAGCAATTCCGCTGATGTCAGTTCCTGCAGGTCCAATAATAGCTAAAAGACTATCAACAGGAGCTGTATTTCCTTCTTGAATTCCTATGTATAATAATGTTCCTTCGTTGAAAGATTCGAATTCCATTGTTGCTTTGTCAGTTTCGATTTCAGCAAGAATGTCGCCTTCGGCAACATTATCACCTACTTTTTTCAACCAAGTAGCTACTGTTCCTTCAGTCATTGTATCACTCAAACGAGGCATAGTTACAACGATAACTCCAGCTGGTAAAGAAGCGGCTGGTTTAGCAGCAGCAGGAGTGGCAATTTCTTCTTTTTTAGTTTCGGTTGTAGCAGGAGCTTCGGCTGCTGGTGCAGCACCTCCAGCTAATAAAGCCGAAATATCTTCGCCTTCGTTTCCTATGATTGCTAATAATGAATCAATAGGAGCAGTTTCTCCTTCAGGAATTCCGATATGTAAAAGAGTTCCTTCGTTGAAAGACTCGAATTCCATAGTAGCTTTGTCAGTTTCAATTTCTGCAAGGATATCACCTTCGCTTACTTTATCGCCTACTTTTTTTAGCCAAGTCGCTACCGTTCCTTCCGTCATTGTATCGCTCAAACGAGGCATTGTAATAATTGTTGCCATATTGATATTATAGTTTATGAGGTGTAAATGGATAATCTTCTTGCGCGTATACTACATCGTATAATTGCTCTAATTCTGGGTATGGAGATGATTCTGCAAAATCTACACATTCTTGAACTAAATCTTTTACTCTTTGTTCGATAGCTTCAATTTCAGCCTCTGTAGCGTAGTTTTTATCTTTAATGATATCTAAAACCTGAGTAATTGGATCTATTTTTTTGTATTCTTCAACTTCTTCTTTAGAACGGTACAATTGAGCATCAGACATAGAGTGTCCTCTATAACGGTATGTTTTCATTTCTAAGAAAGTTGGTCCGTCTCCACGACGTGCTCTTTCAATAGCTTCAGTCATTGCTTCAGCTACTTTTACTGGGTTCATTCCGTCAACAGGTCCACAAGGCATTTCGTATCCTAAACCTAATTTCCAAATGTCAGTATGATTTGCTGTTCTTTCAACAGAAGTTCCCATAGCGTACCCATTGTTTTCAACAATAAAAACTACTGGAAGTTTCCATAGCATAGCCATATTGAAAGCTTCGTGTAAAGAACCTTGACGAGCAGCACCATCACCAAAATAGGTCATTGTAACTCCTCCAGTATTGAAATATTTGTCTCCAAAAGCTAATCCAGCACCAACAGGGATTTGACCTCCTACAATACCGTGACCACCATAAAAACGGTGTTCTTTTGAGAAAATATGCATAGAACCACCCATTCCTTTAGAAGTTCCTGTAGCTTTTCCAAGCAACTCAGCCATTACGCGTCTAGGATCTACACCCATACCAATTGGCTGAACGTGGTTTCTATAAGCAGTAATCATTTTGTCTTTGGTTAAATCCATTGCATGCAATGCTCCAGCAAGTACAGCTTCTTGACCATTGTATAAATGTAGAAAACCTCTAACTTTTTGTTGTATGTATAATGCAGCTAGTTTGTCCTCAAATTTTCTCCAAAGCAGCATGTCTTCATACCACTTTAAATATACTTCTTTTGTAACTTCTTTCATTTCAAGTGTTCTTTTACTAAAGTTTTTATTGTGTTGTCAATTAGTACTTTTTCGCAAATTTATTTAGTATGGTCAAATTTGCGAAATGCAAAAATAGGACATTCCATCTAAGAACTAAAATTATAAAGCTAATTTTTAGTTTTATTAGAGCAGTTTTTTGTTAAATATTAAAGGGAGTAGGTTTTTTAAAGATTCTGATTTGTAGATTTTTCCTTTTTCGCCCATAAAATAAATTTCAATTGGGGTTTCTTGTTTGATTTCGTATTCGGCAATGGATTGTCTGCAAGAACCGCATGGTGGAATAGGGGAAGCGATTCCTGTTGCTTCGGGTGCAGCAGTAATAACTATTTTTAGAATTTTAGATTCTGGAAAATTAGAAGCGGCTTGGTACAAAGCAACTCTTTCGGCGCAAAGTCCGGATGGGTAAGCAGCGTTTTCTTGATTTGTACCAAGTATAATTTTACTATTGTCTAAAAGAAGAGCAGCTCCAACTCTGAATTTTGAATAAGGAGCATAGGCGTTTTTTTGTGCTTGAATGGCTTTTTCGAAAAGGTTTTGAATTTCATTGGGTAATTCTTCGATGTTGTTGTAAGCGGTGAATTTGCTTGAGATAATGATTTCTTCCATTTTATTTTTGAGTAAAAAAAATCCAAATTTCATCAGTTTGAAATTTGGATTGTATATTGTCTTTAGGTTCGAAATTAATATTCTTCGTATTTGTCTCCAAAGTTAAATGTTAGTGAAAAACGAAGTGTGTTTTCTAAAGGATTTGGAATTTTAGAAGCAGAAAATAAATAAGAAACATCTACTTTTACAGTGGTGTATTTAAAACCAGTTCCAAGAGAGAAATATCTTAGGCCGCTTTTTTCCATGTTTTCATGGTGGTACCCCAAGCGCATAGCAAAAGCATCTTGATACGAATATTCGGCACCAATGGAATAGATAACTTCTTTAAGTTCTTCACTAAAACCATCAGGAGCATCTCCTAGTGATTTAAAAACTCCCGAAACCCATCCTGTTTTTTGGTATTCATTGTCGGCAAGATTGAAATCGGTTTGATCAACATCTCCGTCTCCATTCATGTCTTGTCCAGTGTAAGATTCTCCGTTGTATCCTACTTTTGGGGTTGGAACAAGAAGTTTGTTGAGTTCAAGGGTAACTCCTAGTTTGTTG
>NCET01000133.1 GCA_002280815.1 Flavobacteriales bacterium 32-34-25
AAAAGCTTTGGAATATTATGAAGAATTGGTGAAACTGACTAAAGACACTTATTTTTACGCTAATAGTATGCAAACCGCACAACGCCGAATTCCTATTGGTGGAGACGATGGAAAAAATAAAACCTGGGAAGAATTGTTACCGCATTACGAGCGTGAACTGGCTAATTTTAAAAGGAATATCAGTCTTTTAAAAGAAGCTAAGAACGGAAAAATCAAGCCAAAAGCAGTAACACCATGGAAACCAGTGAATGTTACTGTGTTAAGCCCAAAAGCAGCTACTTATGCAGTAAAAGAAGGTACAAAAGTGTATGAAACTGATATTTCTGAATTGGTTAAAGTAGCTCCGGAACTAAAAAATTTAAAAGGAATTTCATTGGTGGAAGACCAGCAAAATACCGAAGGAACTACACTGAAATTCAAGAATGATAAAGCGGTGAAATTAGTAGTAGGCTATTTCAATTCTGATCAGAAAAGATTTTTATTTCCACCAAGTCTGGAAACAAATGCAGCCGGAAATGAAAGGGGAGAAGCCGAAGTAATTTTGGCGAATGCCATGAATTTAAAAGAATTACCAAGGATTAATATCCATACTTATACTTTTAAAGCAGGCGAAAATGAACTGAATTTAGGAAAAGGGCGTGTATTGATTTTAGGTTTTATTGATGCCAATCAAAAAATTGAAACACGTGATGTAGGTTTTATTGGAGCAGATGAAAAAGAAGCCGTAGACTGGTTATTTTATTAAAATGAATTACTGAATGTCAGTCTGAGCTTGTCGAAGACTCGTTAAAAAAGCACTTCGACAGGCTCAGTGTGACATTTAAAATAATAATTACACTTAAATGTATTATTAAAAAATGAATATAAAGCATTACATATTGTTTTGGATAGTTTTCTTTTTTGCTTTTTGCAAAAGTGATCAAATGCTGGCGCAAACACGTGAAGAAATTTCGTTGAATGCGGGTTGGAAAACCACTATGGTGGATTCTCATCCAGAAACAAAACAGGATTTTGCGCAAGATTCAAATGCTGATGCCAACTGGAAAACGGTAAATGTTCCTCACAATTGGGATCAATATGAAGGCTTTCGCCAAATGAAACACGGCAATTTGCACGGAACGGCTTGGTATTCGAAAAATTTGAAAATTGGAAAACAACAAAAAGGGAAAAAACTCTTTCTGTTTTTTGAAGGAGTAAGCAGTTATGCCACGGTTTGGGTAAACGGAAAAGAAGTAGGACAACACAAAGGCGGTCGGACTACTTTTACCTTAGACATAACTGATGCCGTAAAGTACGATGCTGATAATAAAATTGTAGTCAAAGCGGCTCATCCCGCCTTTATTGCCGATTTACCCTGGGTTTGTGGTGGTTGTTCCGGCGAATGGGGATTTTCAGAAGGTTCACAACCCATGGGGATTTTCAGACCGGTAACTTTAGTGATTACAAATGAGGTTCGAATAGCGCCTTTTGGAGTTCATATCTGGAATGACAAAACGGTTTCTAAAGAACAGGCGATTTTGCATACCACAACTGAAATCCAAAATTACAGTCTGTCGGGTAGAAATGTAACGGTGATTAATTCACTTTTAGATGCAAAAGGAAAAAAAGTAGCGTCCGTTAAGAATACTATTTTGCTTTCGAAAGAAACAAAGGAAATTCAGCAAACATTACCTCAAATCAAAAACCCAAAATTATGGTCGCCTGAAAGTCCGTATTTGTATACGCTTTCGACTATTATTTTAGAAGGAAATAAAGTTTTAGACAAACTTACCACGCCTTATGGAATTCGTTGGGTTTCCTGGCCGGTGGACAGAGCGGGCGATGATAACCGATTTTTTATCAATGATCAGCCCGTTTTTATCAATGGAACCTGTGAATACGAACATCAAATAGGGCAGAGTCACTCTTTTTCAGATACGCAAATCAAAGCCAGAATCGAACAGATTAAAGCGGCGGGATTCAATTCGTTTAGAGAAGCACATCAGCCTCATAATTTGAAATACCAGGAATTGCTGGATGAAAGCGGAATCCTGTTCTGGAGTCAGTTTTCGGCTCATATCTGGTACGATACACCTGAGTTTAAAGAGAATTTCAAAACATTATTGCGCGAATGGATTAAAGAACGTCGTAATAATCCATCAGTAGTGTTATGGGGATTACAAAACGAGAGTACGATTCCCAAGGAATTTGCCGAGGAATGTACTGCAATTATTCGCGAAATGGATCCTACAGCTTCTGCACAGCGAAAAGTGACGACTTGCAACGGTGGCGAAGGAACTGACTGGAATGTAGTGCAAAACTGGTCAGGAACCTATGGCGGTGATCCGTTTAATTATGATGTCGAAATGACTACGCAATTACTAAATGGAGAATATGGTGCCTGGCGTTCTATTGACTTACATAGTTTTGGAGAATTCGACCAAAAAGGTATTTTGAGTGAAAACCGTTTTTCGCAGTTAATGGAAATTAAAGTGCGTGAGGCGGAGGCTGTAAAAGATAAAATTGCCGGACAATACAACTGGTTGTTTGCTTCGCATGAAAATCCGGGACGTGAACAAAATGGCGAAGGATTCAGAGCTATCGATCAGGTTGGCCCTGTAAATTACAAAGGATTATTCAGTATTTGGGGCGAGCCGTTGGATGCCTATTACATGTACCGAGCCAATTATGTGTCGAATAAAACCAATCCGATGGTTTATATCGTTTCGCACACCTGGCCAAACCGCTGGGAATCTACCGGAATCAAAAACGGAATTGATATCTATTCTAATTGTGATGAGGTCGAATTGTTTAATGATGTTAATAATCAGTCTTTAGGGAGATTAAAAAATCCGGGTAGAGGGCAACATTTTCAATGGAATAAAGTCAATATTCAGTATAATGTACTGTATGCTGTGGGTTATGTAAATGGCAAGAAAGTAGCTCAGGATTATATCGTATTGCATAATTTGCCTGAAGCGCCTAATTTAAAATCATTAAGTTCCAAAGAAGAAATTGTTTCGTCAAAAGCCGACTATAATTACATTTATCGTGTCAATTGTGGCGGACCAGATTATAAAGATACTGATGGAAACCAATGGTTAGCTGATGTTCATAAAACGGAATCTAATACCTGGGGTTCCTTGTCATGGACCGATGATTTTAAAAATATACCTGCTTATTTTGCGAGTCAGCGTGCTACTTTTGACCTTGTTGACGGAACTCAGAATGATGCCTTATTTCAAAATTTCCGTTACGGAATGGATAAATTAAAATATGAATTTCCTGTTCCCAATGGTGAGTATGAAGTTGAATTGTATTTTTCAGAACCTTGGTACGGAACCGGCGGAGGACTGGATTGCAAGGACTGGCGTGTTTTTGATGTCGCAATCAATGACCAGGTGGTTTTAAAGGATTTTGATATTTGGAGTGAAGTTGGTTTTTCTAAAGCAGTGAAAAAAACGGTCACGGCGAAAAGTAAAAACGGGAAGTTAGTAATTGATTTTCCAAAAGTAACTTCGGGAGAAGGAATAATCTCGGCAATTGCGATTGCTGCCAAAGACAAATCGGTGAAAGCAGCTGCTCCTTCACCAAAGAATATTCTGGATGTTGCTACTAATGGCGGGGTCGAAATTGGTTCCTGGTTGCAACTGAATTCAAAACAATATTCAAATTCAGATATAACATTTACGCAATTACCGGCTAATTTATATGCTGCCGATTATATCCGTTTTTCGAAAGAAAATAATCATTCAGGATCTTTTGTTTCGAAAGAAGATGCTATCGTTTCCGTATTGGTAGATTCGAATATCAAAAAGACTTTGCCTTGGCTTGCTGATTATAAAAAATCGGAAGCAACGGCAAAAAACAGCAACGGAGTTGTTTTTAGTATTTTCGAAAAAGAAGTAAAAAAAGGAGAAAAAGTAGCTTTCGAAAATAATGCTAATTCGATTGTAGTAGTGCCAAGTTCGGATTTGGGAAAAGTGAAAGATGATCGTCCTTCGCTAAAATTGGAAGCAGAAACAGCTACCATAAAAGGAGGCGGAACCGTAAAAGGGAATTTCAAATCTGCCGATTATGTAGAATTTGCTAAAAACACACCCAACAGTATTGAGTTTGAAGTCAATCCCGGTGTTGCTAATATCTATTTGATGCGTTTTAGATACATGAATCTGAATATGGAACCGATAAAAGTAAAATTGATTATCGAAGATGCGTATGGTATTTTATTGCGGAATGATGAAATCGAATTCCCGGCACCAACAGAGAAATGGAAGATTTTAAATACTACTTCGGGAGGTTATATCAATGCCGGAAAATATAAAATCAGAATTGAATCGGGTAACATGAAAGGATTGCGTTTGGAATCTTTTGAGTTTCAATAAGTAGAGAATAGAAAAAAGAATAAAGAAAATAGATTTATGAATTTACATAAAAGTGTTTTACGAAAAGGAGCAATAGTAATTGCATTGTTGTTTTTGGTTGCTTGTGCATCAACAAAAAAAGAAAGTAGAATTATAGCCGATTTTAATCCGGATTGGAATTTTAAATTGGGCGATCATCCTACGGCGATACAAGCTAATTTTGATGCAAATGATTGGAGAACATTAGACTTGCCGCACGATTGGAGTATCGAAGGAACTTTTAGCAAAGAGCATCCTACAACACCAAAACAAGGTGCTTTGCCAGCCGGAATAGGTTGGTATCGCAAAACATTTACACTTCCGGAAACAGCAAAAAACAAAAGTATTGCTATCGAATTTGACGGTGTTTTTTGCAATAGCGAAGTCTGGATTAACGGGCATTATTTAGGGAAACGCCCGTTTGGATATATTTCGTTTTCTTATGATTTGACCAAGTATTTGAACTTTGGGAATCAAAAAAATCACATTGCTGTAAAAGTCGATAACGACGCACAACCAAGTTCCAGATGGTACACCGGTTCGGGGATTTACAGAAATGTGCGTCTGGTAACAACTGATAAACTGCATGTGGCGCATTGGGGAACTGTGGTAACTACGCCAGAGGTTACAAAGGAAAAAGCTACGGTAGATTACAGTGTTAGCATTCAAAATGATTCTGATTTACCAAAAGAATTCAAAGTAGTGACAACTATTTTGGATGCCAATAAAAGTTCGGTGGCACGATTAGAAGCTACGGAACAAATTGGAGCCAATGCTATTTTAGAAAAAGGACAAAAGTTTGAAGTCAAAAATCCGAAATTATGGGATACTAAAAACCCGAATTTGTATAAAGTAGTGACAAAAATCTATGAGAAATCGACTCTGGTAGATGATTATGAAACCCCGCTTGGATTTAGATATTTTGCTTTCGATGCCGAAAAGGGATTTTCTTTAAATGGTGTTCCAACTAAGCTTTACGGAGTTTGCCTGCATCATGATAATGGAGCTTTAGGTGCTGTGGATAATTTTCATGCCATCAAAAGAAAATTAACCATTATGAAAGAAATGGGCGTGAATGCCATTAGAACGGCTCACAATCCACCTTCTGTCGAGTTATTACAGCTGTGTGACGAAATGGGGTTTATCGTTCAGGATGAGGTTTTTGATGTTTGGAAAAAGAAAAAAGTAGCGAATGATTACCATAAATATTGGGACGAATGGCACAAACGCGACTTAGAGGATTTCATCAAGCGCGACCGCAACCATCCATCGGTAATGATGTGGAGTATAGGAAACGAAATTCGGGAACAATTTGATAGTACGGGTGTTCGTATTACTAGAGAATTAGCTCAAATTGTAAAATCTTTAGACAAAACAAGACCGGTAACTTCGGCTTTGACGGAGAATGTACCGGAGAAGAATTTTATTTATCAGTCTGGTGCTTTAGATCTTTTAGGATTCAATTACAAACATGCCGATTATGCTACTTTTCCGGAGCGCTTTAAAGGACAAAAGATTCTTGCTTCCGAAAGTGTTTCCGCACTGGAAACCCGTGGACGTTATGATATGCCAACCGATTCAATAAGAATGTGGCCGAAAAAATACGGTGAAACTTTTGATGGAAATGCCGATTGGACAGTAACAGCCTTTGATAATATTGCTTCTTTTTGGGGAACAACGCATGAGGAAAACTGGAAAGCAGCTAAAAAATATGATTTTATAGCGGGAACTTTTGTCTGGACGGGATTTGATTACATTGGCGAACCCGATCCGTATCCTTATCCTGCTCGTAGTTCGTATTTCGGAATCGTAGATTTAGCAGGTTTCCCTAAAGATGTGTATTATATGTACCAAAGCGAATGGAGCGACAAAACCGTCTTGCATTTGTTACCACATTGGAACTGGAAAGCAGGGCAACTTATCGATGTTTGGGCGTATTATAACAATGCTGATGAAGTAGAATTATTCTTAAACGGAAAATCATTAGGTTCGAAAGCTAAAAAAGGTGACGAATTGCATATTGCCTGGAAAGTGCCTTTTGAAGCAGGAACTTTGAAAGCTATTTCCAGAAAAGAGGGAAAAATAGTAAAAGAAACCGAAATTCATACCGCTGGTGAAGCAACTAAAATTGATTTGAAATCGGATAAAATGAGCATAAAAAATGATGGTTATGATTTGGCTTATGTAACGGTTTCTTTGCAGGACAAAGACGGAAATCCACTTCCAAAAGCCGATAATCTAATTAATTTTAAAGTTTCGGGTGGTGCTAAAATTGTTGGTGTTGACAATGGCTACCAAGCCAGTTTAGAACCTTTTAAAGCCGATTACCGCAAATTGTACAATGGAAAATGCATTGTGATTTTGCAATCGAATAAAAAAGCAGAAAATATAACTCTTGAAGCTACTACAGCAGGGAATATTAATGCTGCTACTGTGAATATTAAAGTAGAGTAGTAATTTAGTTTATAGATTTTAAAAGCACGGATTTCGATTCGTGCTTTTTTTGTTGGGATATGTAATCCCCAATCTTGTCATTCCGAGGAACGAGGAATCTCATCAAGTGACTCACATAACAGAGATTCCTCGTTCCTCGGAAGGACATACTAGGTGTTTGTGAGTTTTATAAATAGCTGTTTTTCAATCTATTTAAATCTTAATCCCACTAAAACCCTGATTTTTTGAGAAGTATTTTATACTTTTGCACTCTGATTCC
>NCET01000134.1 GCA_002280815.1 Flavobacteriales bacterium 32-34-25
AGGAAATATTAGAGAGTGTAATGCTATTATTCACGTATTGCGTTGTTTTGATAATGATAATATTGTTCACGTTGACGGAAATGTGAATCCAATTCGTGACAAAGAAACTATCGATATCGAATTGCAGTTGAAAGATTTAGAAACGGTTGAAAAACGTTTGGAAAAAGTAAATCGTGCAGCTAAAACTGGAAATAAGGAAGCGCAAACGGAAAAAGCACTTTTAGATAGAATTAGAGAAGCGTTATTGCAAGCCAAATCAGCTCGTACTATTCTTCCACAAAATAATGATGAGGAAGTTTTGTTAGAAACTTTCCAGTTAATTACAGCAAAACCGGTTTTGTATGTTTGTAATGTGGATGAAAATTCGGCTGTAAACGGAAATAAATATGTAGATCAAGTTCGTGAATTAGTAAAAGACGAAGAAGCAGAAGTAATTATTCTTTCTGTTGGTGCTGAAGCTGACATTACTGAATTAGAAAGCTACGAAGAACGTCAGGTTTTCTTAGAAGACATGGGACTTGAAGAGCCAGGAGCTTCTGTTTTAATTCGTGCGGCTTACAAATTATTAAAACAACAAACGTATTTTACAGCAGGTGTAAAAGAAGTTCGTGCCTGGACAATCAATATTGGATCAACTGCGCCACAAGCAGCTGGAGTTATCCATACTGATTTTGAAAAAGGATTCATCCGTGCCGAAGTAATTTCGTACGAGGATTATGTTACTTATGGTTCAGAAGCAAAAGCTAAAGAAGCTGGAAAATTTAAAGTTGAAGGAAAAGAATATATCGTTAAAGATGGTGATGTGATGCATTTCCGTTTTAATGTGCAAGTAATTGGGCAGTTTTTTTTTATGCAAAATGGTGTAGGATTGAAATAATACTGCATGGTTATAATGTAAGTTTTAAAGCGAATATTGAAATTTTTTACTTTCTGAAATGCTTAAATTTGAAAGGATTGTAAAATTTAGAAAAATGAAGCCCAAAGAATTTTTATCCAGAGCAGGATTTCTTTTAAAAGAAAGTGGTTTGGCTTTCTTAGAAGATAATGCTATTAAATTAAGTGCGGCGCTATCGTATTACACTATTTTTGCGCTTCCTCCTTTGTTAATTATAATCATTACTGTTTGTGGGGTTTTCTTTGGAGAGGAAGCTGTTTCGGGGCAATTGTATGGGCAAATTAACAAAATGATTGGTAATGATGCTGCAATCCAAATTCAGAATGCTATTAAGAATGTAGCTCTAGCGGATAGTAATGTTTTTGTGAGTATTTTTGGGGTGGTGATGTTGCTTATTGGGGCTTCTGGTGTTTTTGCCGAAATTCAAAGTTCGATCAATTATATCTGGGGAATTAGTGCAAAACCTAAAAGAGGCTTAAAGAAATTTATACAAAATAGGGTAATGTCTTTTTCTATGATTGCATCCGTAGGTTTTTTAATGTTAGTCAGTTTAATGGTCAATACAGTGTTGGATTTATTAAGCGGGCGAATTATGAATTACTTTCCTGAAAGTGCTTTTTATTTCTTTTATGTGCTTAATGTTATCATCGTTTTTGCAATCATTACCTTGTTGTTTACTATTATTTTTAGAACACTGCCTGATGGGATTATCAAGTTGAGAGATGCGTTAATTGGTGCTTCTTTTACTTCGTTATTTTTTATAATTGGAAAATTTGCAATAGGATTTTATTTAGGGAGTTCGTCAATTGCAACGTTATATGGAGCGGCGGGTTCGGTGATAATAATTCTGGTTTGGGTTTACTATTCGGCAATAATTCTGTATTTTGGAGCTGAATTTACAAAAGTATATGCTAAGAATTTTGGAGGAGCTATTCTGCCCAACCGATATTCGGTACAGATAAAAAAAGAAATCATAGAAATTGATCCAACTTTAAAACAGAAAAAATGAAAATAATCGCTTTTGGCGCAAGCCCTAGTAAAAATTCCATCAATAAAAAATTAGCCACTTACGTTGCATCACTTTTTACAAATGCTGAAGTGGAAGTTTTGGATTTGAATAATTATCAAATGCCTTTGTTTAGTGTGGATATCGAAGTAGAAATTGGTCAACATGAATTAGCGAAAGCTTTTTTAGCGAAAATGGAATCAGCTGATTTTTTAGTGGTTTCATTGGCTGAAAACAACGGAAATTATTCGGCTGCTTTCAAAAATAACCCATGTTACTTTTGGCAACTTCGCCAGGAGCTAGAGGAGGAGCGTCTGTATTAGAAATTGCAAAAACTGCTTTTCCACGTTATGGTGCTGATATAAAAGCCACATTCTCATTGCCTAGTTTTAATGCTAATTTTGATATAGAAAAACTCGAAATTTCAAATTCAGAATTAGATAATCGGTTGAAAGAGATTGTTAAGAATGTTCAATTCTAGAGTTGACAATTCACCATTTCTTTAAGGTAAAACTAGGGTGTTTTTTTGTGATTGTGTTGCTGAGGCTTGTTTGTTGATTTTTAGGTTATTGGGTTTGAAAGAATGATAAAAAATATTTTTAGGATGGTGTTTCTTAATTTTTTTTTGTTTTTATGTTAATTATGTGTGAAATTAATTTCTGATTCGGTTTAAAAAGTTCTAGGTTTAGAACGGATATTTTTTATATTTGCCTGACTCTTGTATTGTCTTATTTGCTTTTTTAAAGGACTATAATGGTTTAGTATTGATTTTTGTTAATTCGAGAATATGGTAAATAAGTTAAAAGCATCTATAGAATTAACACTTTTGGTATTTATCATGGCCTTGTTTATTGTAGGTATTGGTATTTATGGTATTTTAGAAATAAGACAATTAAATAATAGTTCGAAAGAATTATATAATGATAGAATGCTACCAATGGATCAATTGGCAGATATTCGGTTTTATACTTCTAGTATAATTGTTACTGGACATCAGATTGATAACAGGCAAATTTCGTACAGTGAAGCCTTGCAAAAGCTTACTCAAGCTCAGGATAGTATTAAAGATAATTGGAAAAATTATAGATTAACTTATCTTACTGAAAAGGAGAAAAAGTTGGTTTCTGAAATGACGATTAAAATCAATCAGACCAATAATACGATTGAAAAATTAAAATTAATATTAAAAAAAGAGGATAGTCGTTTACTTCATTCTATTCTTAAAAATGAATTGTATTCTGGTTTAAATTCGATAATAATTTATACCAGTAATTTACTTCATCTACAAGTTGAAATTGGAAATAAGATCAATATAAAGAGCAATGAAGTTTACAGTAGTTATACTCAAAAATTTTTGTGGATTCTATTACTAATCTTTGTTTTTGCTATTCCGTTTACCTATTATCTTATAAAGAAAATCGGTACTATTATTAGTAGTTTAAATCTCAATAATGCAAAACTTTTTCTTGCTGAAAAAAAATATCGTAATCTGATTGAATATGCTGGGGAAGCTATTTTAATTCTTAACGAAGAAACAGAAATTATCGATTTAAATGATGCTGCAAGTATTTTATTAGGATATACACGAGAGGAATTGCTTAATATGAGAATTTCAAATTTGGTGTCACCTGAAGATATTGAAAAACAAAATGAAGATATCAATTGGGTTAGAAAAAACAAATTTGCCATAATCAATAGGAAAGTAAAAAAAAAGGATGGTACTTTTATTGAAACTGAAATCAGCAATAGGTTGATGGATGGAAAAGGTTTTTTTGCAATTATCCATGATATTACTGCGCGAAAAAATGCTGAAGAAGCTATAAAAAAATCAGAAGAAAAATACAGGTATTTATTTGATAATAATCCAGCTTATATTATTGTTTGGGATATAGAAACATTGGAGGTTTTAGAAATTAATAATGCTGTTTTAGATAATTATGGTTATACTGAAGAAGAATGGGCAAGCATGTCTGTCTTGGATTATCGTCCACAAGAAGATTGTAATGATATAAAAGATTTTGCTCAATATATGCTGAATAATGATGAGTCTATTTCTAAAAGAAGTTGGCGTCATTGTAAGAAGAACGGAGAGGAAATGATTATGGATATAGCTTCCCATAAAATTAATTATAATAACCGTAAAGCAGTGCTTTCTTTAGCAAAAGATATAACTGCTCAAGCAAAAGCAGAAGCTCAATTGATTGAAAGAGAAGCTCAATTGGATTTGTTTATTGAACACAGTCCAGCTTCTTTAGCAATGTTTGATGCTAATATGTGCTATTTATCAACAAGTCGTCGTTGGATGACAGATTACAATCTTTTAGGGCAAGATATTATTGGAAAAAGTCATTATGAGATTTTTCCAGAAATTGGTCAGGAATGGAAAGATATTCATCAGCGTTGTTTGCAGGGTGTAATTGAAAAAAGAGAGGAAGATTCGTTTTTGAGAACCGATGGTAGTATAGACTGGTTGAAATGGGAAATACGTCCTTGGTATAAATCGTCTAATGAATTAGGAGGTGTTATTATGTTTACTGAGGTAATAACGGAACGTAAGAAAGCCACAGAATTGTTTAAAAAACAATTTGAAAATTCGCCTGATATTATTTTGTATGTAAACCAATTTTATAAAATTGAAGCTATTAATAGGGTACATCCAAACGTGGGGACAATGGATGATGTTATAGGTTTGGATTGTATTGAAATTTTGCCAGAAGAAAGTCGTAAAGATGCCAAAGAGGCAATAGTGAAATGTTTTGCTACCAAGGAGAGTCAAGAAATTGAAAACGCATTAAACCACGGACGCTGGGTGCGTTCCAGAATAGTTCCTATAGCTGTTAATGATGAGGTGACTCATGTAATGATTTTTGCTACTGATTTGTCAGAACGAAAACAAGCTGAACTTAAACTGAAACAAAGTGAGGAAAAACATCGAGTTTTGACAGAAAATATAAGTGATGCTATTCTGCTTTTAGATGAAAATGCTAAAATTATTTATCAAAGTCCTTCGGCCGAAAAAATATCAGGATATAGCTTTGAAGATGCTAGAAATAAATGCTTTACTGAATTTTTAGCTTCGGAAGAAATAATCCGAGGACAGCTTTTTGTAGAAGAAGTGATGAAAGCTGCTAATGTGCCAAAACAAAATCAATTTAGGCTTATTCATAAAAATGGACAAGAAATTTGGGTTGAGGGAACAGCTTTGAATTTGTTAGAAAAAGATAGTGTAAACGCAATAATTGTAAATTATAGAGATATTTCTAAAAGAAAAGAATTAGAAGCTCAACAAGCTTTGACAGCTTCTATTGTTAATTCATCTGATGATGCTATTATAAGTAAAACATTGGATAATATTATTACTTCCTGGAATAAAGGTGCCGAAAAAATATTGGGTTATTCGGCAGAGGAAATGATAGGTAATACTGTTTTAAAGTTAATTCCAGAGAATTTAAGAGGAGAGGAAAAAGAAATTTCGGCTCAAATTGCTGTTGGACAGGCTATAGAACATTTTGAAACGGTAAGACAAAAGAAAAACGGAGAACTTATTTATGTTTCACTGACTATTTCGCCTATTTATGACAAATTAGGCAATGTGGTAGGAGCTTCAAAAATAATGAGAGACATTACTGAGAGTAAAACATTTGAAAATGAATTAATTCGCTATAATGCCGAATTGAAAAAAACAAATGCCGAACTAGACCGATTTGTATATAGTGCGTCACATGATTTAAGAGCGCCTCTTAAGTCAATGCTGGGACTTATTTATATAACAACTGAGGATGTTAAAGAAAATGAAACGCTCGATAATGGTTTGGAGATAATAGAAAGGTTGGATTTATTGAATAAAAGTGTTGTTAAACTAGATAGTTTTATTGAAGATATCCTTGATTATTCCAGAAACGCCCGTCTGGAATTAGTCTATGAGGAAATTGATTTTGAAAACTTAGTTCATGAGGTAAAAAACCAACTTAAATTTACCGATGAAAAGCAAAAAATAGATTTTAGTATTTCAATAAATTCTAAGCAGCTATTTGTGTCTGATTGTCAAAGATTGAAAGTGGTTTTGAATAATATCATTTCAAATGCTTATAAATATTCAGATATAGAAAAAGAAAGATCTTTTATAAAAGTTACGTTTTTTACTGATTCAACTAAAGCAACTATTGTTATTGAGGATAATGGAATTGGGATAGTTGAAAGTGATCAAGAAAAAATATTTGATATGTTTTATCGTGCTACTATAACTTCAACAGGTTCAGGTCTTGGGTTGTATATTGTTAAAGAAACAATGGAAAAACTCGGTGGTAAAATAAGCGTTGAATCGGAGTATGGAAAAAACTCGAAATTTTATATTGAAATACCCAATAAGATCAATTTATTAAACTGATTTTTTTTATGAAAACTAACCATGTTTTATTAATTGATGATAATGAAATTGATAATATTGTCAATAATCATGTCATTATGAAAAGTAAAATAGCTGAAAAGATTACAATTAAAAAATCTGCTATAGCTGCATTAGAATATTTAAAAGGTATAGAAGGAAACGCTATACAATTTCCAGATTTGATTTTTTTAGATATTTCAATGCCTGTCATGGATGGTTTTGGATTTTTGGAGGAAATAACAAAAATCTCCATACCTGAAGAGAAACAATTCTCTATTGTTATGCTGAGTTCATCGGATAATCCAAATGATATTAAAAGAGCAATGAGTTTTGATGTTGTTACTGATTTTTTTACCAAACCATTGCGAATTGGAATGATAGAGGATTTGTTTAAGAAGTGAAATTTGTAAAAAGACGGATTTTATCTTAAATATATTTTGTCAATATCATTTTTGATAACTTTGAAGACAAGCCCTTTTAAAATATCTTGAGATATGCTATATTAGCACAAAATCGATAAATTTTAAAATGTCTGAACAAAATCAATACAACGAAGATAATATTCGATCGCTCGACTGGAAAGAGCACATCCGTATGCGTCCCGGAATGTATATTGGGAAATTGGGTGATGGTTCTTCGCCAGATGATGGAATTTACATTTTATTAAAAGAAGTGCTGGACAACTGTATCGATGAGTTTGTCATGGGTGCTGGAAAAACAATCGAGGTAACTATCAAAGACAAAACGGTTTCCGTGCGCGATTACGGTCGTGGAATTCCTTTAGGAAAAGTGGTTGATGTAGTTTCTAAGATGAATACTGGTGGAAAGTACGATTCGTTGGCTTTTAAAAAATCAGTTGGTTTAAATGGAGTGGGTACCAAGGCGGTGAATGCTTTGTCTAATTATTTCCGTGTGGAATCTGTTAGAGAAGAAAAACAAAAAGCTGCCGAATTTTCTGCTGGAAATTTAGTTCTAGAAGAAGATGTAATCGATACTACCAAACGAAAAGGAACCAAAGTTACTTTTATCCCCGATGAAGCTATTTTTAAAAATTACAAATTCAGAAATGAATATGTAGTTAAAATGCTAAAAAATTATTGTTACCTGAATACAGGATTAACCATAATTTACAATGGCGAAAAATATTTTTCAGACTACGGACTAAGAGATTTATTAGACGAAAATATAGCTGAAGAAGACAAGGTTTACAGTATTATTCACCTAAAAGGAGATGATATTGAAATTGCGATGACTCATAGTAAATCGCAATACAGCGAAGAATACCATTCTTTTGTAAATGGACAAAATACGACTCAGGGTGGAACACATTTAGTAGCTTTTAGAGAAGCGATTGTAAAAACCATTCGTGAGTTTTATAATAAAGGTTTTGAACCATCCGATATTCGAAAATCAATTGTTGGTGCTGTAAGTATCAAGGTGATGGAGCCGGTTTTTGAATCGCAAACTAAAACCAAATTAGGTTCAACCGATATTGGTTCTGAGCCAGGAATGCCTTCTGTTAGAACGTTTGTCAATGACTTCGTAAAAAATAATTTAGACAATTATTTACATAAAAATCCAGAAACTGCCGATTTGCTTTTGCGCAAAATTTTGCAAGCCGAAAGAGAGCGTAAAGAACTTTCGGGCATTCGAAAATTAGCCAAAGACCGTGCAAAAAAAGCCAGTCTACACAATAAAAAATTACGTGATTGCCGAGTGCATTTGCCAGATGTTAAGAATCCAAGGTATTTAGAAAGTACGCTTTTTATAACCGAGGGAGATTCGGCTTCGGGATCAATTACTAAATCTCGTGATGTGAATACACAAGCTGTTTTTAGTTTGCGAGGAAAACCGCTGAATTCTTATGGTATGAGCAAGAAAATTGTTTATGAAAATGAGGAATTCAACTTGTTGCAAGCCGCTTTAGATATCGAAGACGATATGGAAAACCTGCGTTACAATAATATTGTAATTGCTACCGATGCCGATGTCGACGGAATGCACATTCGATTACTATTGATTACTTTTTTCCTGCAATTTTTTCCTGAACTAATTAAAGAAGGACATCTGTATATTTTGCAAACACCATTGTTTAGAGTTCGAAATAAAAAAGAAACCATTTATTGTTATTCTGAAGAAGAGCGTAAAGCTGCAATTGAAAAGTTGAAACCAAAACCAGAAATCACCCGATTTAAAGGTTTGGGAGAGATTTCTCCTGATGAGTTCAAGAATTTCATTGGAGAAACCATTCGTTTAGATCCTATTATGATGGACAAGAATACTTCGATTGAGCAATTATTGTCATTCTATATGGGAAAAAACACACCAGATAGACAAGAGTTTATCATCAAGAATTTGAAGGTGGAGTTGGATACATTGGAAGCAAGCTAGAAATAGTTTAAAAAGGAAAAAATTGTCAAAAGATCTTCAAAATAAAGTTCTATTCCAGCAAGTAGTTGAGCTATTGCAAAATGCTCGACAACAGGTTTTACGTACGGTAAATTCAACAATGGTTTACACCTATTTTGAAATTGGAAGAATAATAGTTGAAGAAGAACAAAGCGGAAAAGACCGGGCTGAATATGGAAAACAAATTCTAAAAGGGCTTTCTAAACAATTGACAAATGAGTTTGGGAAAGGGTTTTCGGTAGATAATTTGCAAAATATGAGAAAATTGTATTTGGTATATTCAATTTCCGAGACAGTGTCTAGTATTTCTAAAGATGCTCATCAAAAATACGAGACAGTGTCTAGTATTTCTAAAAATCAAGATAGAATCGAG
>NCET01000508.1 GCA_002280815.1 Flavobacteriales bacterium 32-34-25
CTTGCCGCTTTTGCGGGGTGCAAATGTAACATCTGTTTTTAAATCTCACAAACTTTTTTAAACCTTTTTTTTAAAGAAATAATTCTTCGTTTTGATTTAGTGTTTGTCAGTATTTAAAAGAACGTCTGCGCTCATTGCGAGTGCAAAAGTAGAACCTTTATCCGTTTTAACAATAGCTTTTCGAAACTATTTTAAAACTATTTTTTAACATACTGAAAACCTGATTCTTATTTTTTAAGGTTTTTATGTTTTGTAGGGTTTTAGAGTTGATTAAGGATTGTCTCGCAGAGATTCGCGAAGAAAACACGGAGACTCGCAAAGAGTTCTTATACCTAATAATATAGTTTTAACCGCAAATCCCCAGCCCCGATAGTAGTGGAAATCCTTGTTTTCTGGTGTTCAGAAAACAAGATTGCAGCGAATAGCAGGAAAGAGCTTCAAAAAAAGAGACTAAAGCAGCAATAAAATACCGTTTTAGTCTCTTTTATATAATGAGTCAACACCAAATTAATCGAATCGGATGGCTTTGACTGGAGTAATTTTGGTTATAATATAAGATGGGATTAGCAAAACCAGGAAACACCGTTAATATATTTAATAGCACTATATACACTATATTAATATATACTGGCGCCTGGTTTACATAGTAATTTTCTGGATTAAGTTCGATAATTCCAAAATACTTTTGAATTAAAAGAATACTAATCCCTATTAAATTCCCCCAAAACAATCCTCTAAGAATTAAATAAGAAGCATTATAGAGAAACATCTTTCTAATTGACCAGTTGTTTGCACCTATCGCTTTTAAAATTCCTATCATTTGAGTTCGTTCTAGAATCAAAACCAACAAAGCGACTACCATATTTATAGTAGCAACTAATATCATTACAATAAGTATAACCACAATATTGAAATCAAACAATTGAAGCCATTCAAAAATATAACTGTATTTTTCTACTATTGTTTTAGAATCTAAAGTAGAACCGGTGTGTTCATAAACTTTCTCTCCTACTGTATTGATATTATCAAAATCATCTACAAAAACCTCAAAAGCACCTATTTGATCTGGCTTCCATTTATTAATTCGTTGAATGTGTCGAATATCACCTAATACATAAGTCGCATCAAATTCCTGAAAGCCCGAGTTAAAAATTCCAACAATTTTAAACCTTCTTATATTAGGCAACTTATTTTGCCCTTCTTTCATAAAGAAAGTATTAAAATTATCGCCAACTTTCAACTTTAACCTATTCGCCAAATATTGAGAAATGATAACTTCAGGATTAAGTTGGCCCGACAAATTAGGTAATTGCCCTGAAACCAAATACTCTTTTATATTCACCCAACTATAATCAGTCCCGACACCTTTAAAAACAATTCCCTCGAAAGCATCAGCCGTTCTAATAATTCCCGCCTTACTAGCAATAGCCTGTACATGGCTTACTTCTGGAACAGAAGAAAATTTAGGATAAAAATCCTGTTTTTTAGAAACCGGAACCAATGTAGTCTCGGATTGATTATTATCAAAATTAGCAATTATGATATGACCATTAAAAGCCGATATCTTTTCTCGAATAACCGAAACAATCATCATGATCATACCGATAGCAATTGCAGAGATTGCAATTTTTATAATTGGCGCTGAAATACTGCTTTTATTATCTTTAGCAGTAATGAGTCTTTTGGCTATAAAATATTCTAAGTTCAAATTTATAGGGTATCAAATGATGTTAAACATTATTCTATCTGGATAAAATGACTAAAGTGGTAATTTCTTTTTCATTTCCTCGACAATATTAAAAGCTGCAGGACAAATGGGGATATTCTTCAAAGTAATGTCGGTTATTTGCTGAAACTTCTTTCTGTCGGTATGCGGAAATTCTCTGCAAGCCTTTGGACGAACATCATATATGAAACAAGTATTATCAGTATCTAAAAAAGCACAGGGTACATTTTGCAAAACATAATCCTTGTCTTCATCAATTCGAAGATATTGCTCAATAAATTGTTGTGGTTTTTGCCTCAAATGTTTCGAAATACGTTCAATATCGGCTAACGTAAATAATGGCCCAGTAGTTTTACAACAATTAGCACAGTCCAAACAGTCTGTTTTCTTGAATTCGGCATCATGTAAATCCTGCATTACATAATCTAAATTCTTTGGCGTTTTCTTTTTCAGCTTATCAAAATACTTTTTATTTTCGATATGCTTATCTTTGGCCAGTTTCCCTATTTCGTTTAAAGATGGTTTCAAGTTTAAAATTTAAATTGAACAACAAAAGTAACCTTTAAACTCCAAACAATAAACAAAAAATTATGAAAGACCTTTTTGGCAAAGCAATACTTGATTTTCAAACCAACAATGCACCAGAGAATTTAATTACTGAAACTTCTATTTCTGAAGAAGATGAAATGTCCGTTGCTTATTTATTTCGGGATTTTAATGAAATGCCCAAACTGGAACAAAAAGCATTAAAATTAACCAAAGGAAAAACACTCGATGTGGGTTGTGGGGCTGGAAGCCATAGTTTGTATTTACAAAACAAGAGAAATTTAGATGTTACCGCTATCGACATTTCAAAAAATGCTATTGAAGCTTGCCAATTAAGAGGTTTAGCTTCCGCAAAAGTGACTAATATTCTCGATTTAGATTCTGATGAAAAATTCGACACCATATTATTACTAATGAATGGTACAGGAATATTTGGCACATTGAAAGAAACAGCTAAATATTTACAAAAACTAAAAAGCTTACTTCTACCAAATGGTCAGATTCTTATTGATTCATCCGACATCATTTATATGTTTGACGAAGATGAAGACGGAGCTTACGTAATTCCTGCCAATGGATATTATGGAGAATTAGAATTTTCGCTTTCATACAAAGGAGAAAAAGAAGATTCCTTTCCGTGGCTTTATCTTGATTACAATACTTTGCAAAATGCAGCTTTCGCCAATGGATTACAATGCGAATTAATTTTAGAAGGAGAACATTATGATTATTTAGC
>NCET01000509.1 GCA_002280815.1 Flavobacteriales bacterium 32-34-25
CAGCGTGACAAGAATATTACACAAATAGGTGTTGGGATAAACGCTGTTGGAAATGAATTTGCCGATCTTGGAAAAGATCACATGAAAACACTTAAATCTTTGGCTATCAAAGCAGGATTGATTGCACCTATTTACACCGCAACAGGTTGGGGATTTGCATCGATTATCGAAAAAGGATCTATTCCAGTAATGGCTGGTTATGCTTTTCCATTTTGGGAATCCAGTATTAGACCTTCTCCGTTTTATTTGTTCAAAGACATTCAGCAAAAACCAGATTATTCACCAGTGAGTTATGATGTGGATTTATATCCGTCCTTAGCGGCTGAGTTGGGTACAGGTATGGCTGTAACCTATTCCCGCAGACCTCGTGTTCCGGGAGAAAGTTTCTTGCCTATGATGGTTCGTACTGTAGGAAGTGGAACTAATGGTTTAGGATTTTATATGTATCACGGTGGTACAACGCCTTCTGTTGGTAATTTTTTCTTTGCTGAAGGATTTGGTCTAAACAATAAATCCTATGATTATCAAGCACCTATTGGAGAGTACGGAAAAGTAAGTAGTGGTTTTTATTCACTTAAATTAATCAATTACTTCTTGAAATCTTTTGGTAATGATTTGGCTCCACTTTATACGGTTTTACCAACAACGAATAGTGCTATTAAAGCTGACAATGCTACAACTCTGCGTTATGCCGTGAGAACTGATGGTAATAAAGGTTTTGTGTTTATGCACAACTATCAGGATCATTTGGTTACCTCTGATATGAAAGGACTTAAAATTGATGTAAGTACTAAAAATGGTGTAATCACATTTCCACAAACGGGAACTTTTACTCTAAAAGCAGGAAGTTCAGCTATTTTTCCTTTTAATGCCAATTACGATGGTGTTGCCGTAAATATGGCGACGGTTCAGCCTTACACTCGTTTTGTTAATAGCAAGAAAGCGTATAATGTTTTTGTTTCAATTGATGGAATTGCTCCAGAGATAGTACTTAAAGGCAAGGTAAAAGTGACTGGTAGCGGAATTAAAACAACAATGAGAAACGGTAATACCGTGGTGGTTTGTACTGCTGGAAAAGTAAATGAATTTCAGGTAAATGGTGTTTCATTTTTGATACTTCCATACAATCAGGCTTTAAATGCTTATGTTGTTGGAACTGATAATGCTCATCTGGTTATTAGTAATTCAGTGGTACTTGAAGAAGGACAAAAAATGGCGTTGGTAAGTTCTGATACCGAATCGATGGAATTAGCGGTTTATCCAGCTATTAGTAAAATAGCAACTACTGTTGGTACTGCTGTGAAAGTTTCTTCATCTATAAAAAATATCAGTCAATGGAAGCTAAATGTTTCTAAAGTTGAACCAAAAATTGAGCTTGCACAAACCGATGACCGTCATTTTGTACTTAAGGCGAATAATTTGGATTTAACCAAAATAAATGATGTTTTCATCACTTTTGATTATCGTGGAGATCGCGGAATTTGTATGATGAAAGGGGAATTACAGACTGATAATTTATACACTAGTGCTCCATGGACAGTTGGTTTGAAAAGTAGTGCCGAATTTTGGGGATAAAAATGAATTTTTAGAAGTTAAACAACCAAAGATTTCAGTGGAATACAAAGTAGGTATTGAGTTGAAATAAATTGATAATCCGTTGGCTAAAATTGTTTTTGATAATTTCAGCCAACGGATTAATTCGATAATGAATTAACATAATAATTTAGAAAACCGAAAATAATCTAGAAATAAAGCGATTTTTATTTTTGGTTTGATAGTAGGTAAATGTATTTTTGAAAAAAATGCAATTATTTAAAACCAATGAAAATAACTAAACTAATTCTGATCATTATCTTTTTCATGACCCTTTCAGTTTCAGCACAAACGGCTGGAAAAGCGGGGACATTTGAGGCTGGAGAAAAAACGTTTCTATTAAATGGAAAACCATTTTTAGTGCGTGCTGGAGAAATTCACTTTCCTAGAATTCCTAAAGAATATTGGGAACAGCGCATTCAAATGTGTAAAGCCATGGGAATGAATACCATTTGTATTTATCTTTTTTGGAATTTTCACGAGCAACAACCGGATCAATTTGATTTTACAGGACAAAAAGACGTAGCCGAATTTGTGCGATTGGTTCAAAAAAA
>NCET01000510.1 GCA_002280815.1 Flavobacteriales bacterium 32-34-25
CAGGTAGAAGGATATAAATTTAGAAGGCAACATCCGCTGAGTATTTATGTAGTTGATTTTTATTGCCATGCTCTTAAATTAGTAATTGAAATAGATGGAGAATACCATCTGGATGAAGAACAGCAGCTTTTAGATCAAAAAAGAACAGCTGACATCGAATTTCAAGGATCAAACGTAATTCGATTCACAAATGAAGAAGTAATATGTAGATTACCAGAAGTTATAGATAAAATAAAAGCCTTTATTAAAAAGAAATCGTGAATTTTTGTTTCCCCCAGCCCTTTAGGGAGGGGAAAGGAAAAGAAATTAAAAAATAACAAAGAATACAAATTTTCGTTTTACCCCAGCCCTAAAGGGAGCCGAAAATTGGGAAGTTCATGATTAACCGAAACGTTCTAATTTCTTTTTTCCACCCTTTAGGGAGGGGAAAGAAAAAAGAAATTTATATAGCGGGGAAAGAAAAAAGAAATAAAAACAAAACTCAAATTAAAATAATGAAACAATTTTTAATCTTCACTATAAAAACAATAACAATACTATTAATATTAGCAGTGATATTAGATTATTGTTACACTTCCATATACCTAAAATCCAGTAAACGAAACAAAATAGAATACGTCTACAACTCCAAAGCTCGAAATTACGATGTAGTAATCTTGGGTTCATCCCGTGCCAATAATCATTTTGTGACTGAAATGTTTGAACAAAAAGGACTAAAAACCTTCAATTACGGTATGAGTGGCGGACATTTATTTGAAACTTCTTTGATGTTAAAACTAATGTTAGAACGCAATTACAAAATCAAAACGCTAATTCTCGAGGCCGATTTGAATTTGTCTAACGAAAAGCGTTCAGAAACCGTTGCAGCCAAGTTTTTTCCCTACATCCACAATTCAGAAACCATTAAAAACCATTTTGTAAATGAAGAAGATTTTAAATACATTTATTACCTTCCATTTTACCGTTATATTAATTTTGATGCCTTAATAGGTTTTCGGGAAGCATATAAAACCCTGAGTAAGCAACCCACAAATGTTTTAGACAAAGGAGGATTTCATGCCTTGGGGAATAAAAAGGGAAATATGAAAAATGATATTAGAGCCTTGAAGCCCCTAAAAAATAAATATTACGAAGAAATCAAAAAACTTTGCATAGCTAATAATATTAACTTTATAGCCGTGATGACACCCATGTGTAAAAATACTAAAGGCATTGATTATTTTGATAAAGTAAAAAAAAGCTATCCAGAAATTTACAATTATGAAAATGTAGTGGTTGAAGATAAATTCTTCTCTTCTTGCGGCCACATGAATAATTCAGGAGCCAGAATGTTTACAGCTAGAATTATCAATGATTTTTTTAATAGTCAATCAAAAACCAAATCATCATTTCAGCGATAAAATGTAAAGAGGAGCAAGAACGAATTCCCCTCTTGAGAGGGGCTAGGGGTGTGTTAAAATTGTGAGGTATAAAACAAAAGTTCTGGTTTAGACAATTCTTAAGAAAAAGTAAAAAGCTCTTTATATAGAATAACATCCTAATTT
>NCET01000511.1 GCA_002280815.1 Flavobacteriales bacterium 32-34-25
TCTGAATATTATAAATCTGGAAAAATACGCATGAGTGCTACTTCTAAAAATAAAAACAATTTACAACTTGAAGGATTACGTATCGATTATTATGAAAACGGTAATAAAAAACAAGAATCCAACTATGTTGACAATAAATTAAGGGGGAAACAATTTTCCTGGTATGAAAACAACGTAAGAAAATCAGAAAAAGAAATAATTCAGGACACTAAAAATAAAAGTTCTGAAACTAAAACACTTAAATTCTGGAATCCAGAAGGAAAGCAAACAGTATTAGATGGAAACGGTCAAATAGAAGAAACCGAAGGTGAATTCTACGAAAAAGGAGAAATTAAAGACGGAGAAAAACAAGGTGTCTGGGAAGGTAAAAACATAAAGAAAAACTACACTTTTACAGAAAATTATAAAAACGGAAAGATTACTTCAGGTATTAGTACCGATAACGACAATAATAAATATCCTTATAAAGAAATAATGGAAAAACCAACTCCAACAAAAGGAATGACTCATTTTTTCCAATATGTTGCCAAAAACTTCAAAGCTCCTCAAATATCTGGCTTACAAGGTAAAATACATGTAACATTTGTTGTAGACAAAGACGGAAGCCTTACTGACATTAAAGTCTTAAAAGATCTTGGCTATAATACAAAAGATGAAGCTATTAAAACAGTATCAAGTTATGGTAAATGGACTCCTGGCAAAAAAAGAGGCGTGCCTACCAGAGTATTGTATTCTTTACCTATTTCAGTAAACAATGGGAATAGTATGAATCAAAACAGATAACATTCTATAAAAACTCAAAATCACTGATTTTCATTGCCAATTCAAAATAATGTATTACTTTTGCAGCCGTCTTACAATAACTGTCTGACATACATAAAAATCATTTAAATAATATTAGCATGTATTTAACTAAAGAAGGAAAAGCGGAAATTTTCGCTCAACACGGAGGAAAAGCAGAAAACACAGGATCTGCAGAAGGACAAATCGCTTTGTTCTCATTCAGAATCAACCACTTGACTGAACACTTGAAAAAAAATCGTCACGATTACAACACAGAGCGTTCACTTGTGAAATTAGTAGGTAAAAGAAGATCTTTACTTGACTACTTGAAAAAGACCGAAATCAACAGATATCGTGAAATTATCAAAGTATTGGGTATCAGAAAATAGTCAATATAAAAAAGAGGTGCGCAAGTACCTCTTTTTTTATTTTAGAGTTTAAATAATTTATTTAAAATTCTACCACTGCCATTCATTGGCAACATTAAAAAAAAGTTTGGTTTTTCATTGGGTTTTAGGCATTAACTACGCAACAACAACACAACTAAATCCCATGTTTAACTTATAAATTAAATTTATGATTCCACAATTATTTGTAGAAAGTATCGATTTAGGTGATGGCAGAAGCATCACAATCGAGACAGGACGTTTAGCTAAACAAGCTGATGGTTCTGTAGTAGTAAGAATTGGAAAAACTGTTATTTTAGGTACAGTTGTTTCCGCAAGAAAAGCAAGTCCAGGTATCGACTTTTTACC
>NCET01000002.1 GCA_002280815.1 Flavobacteriales bacterium 32-34-25
TCGATTAATAGGGATGATGTAAAAAAACAAATTAAGAATGCCCATTTTAATGTTTTGATGACAAAACCAAAGAATCTCAAAGAATACCAGCAAAGAATGACAAAATTTGCCATTCAAGTTTTGCCAACAATAAATAAAGATGGTTCTGTCAAAGGAAATCACTTTTTTCATGAACAATCAGGAATAGATTTCAAAGCGAATGAAGTCAATCAAAACTTAAAACTCAATGAATTATTTATTGCTGATAATAAAACAACTATGCAAATGCAACAAACCGAACCGCTATTAGAGCACTGGAAGATTAATACTGAAATATTGGCATCCATTTTATCACTTCTTTCTTTTGAAATTGCTCCAGATGTTGATGATGAATTACCAAAAAGAAAGAGAAAAATAAAAAGATAATTTAATATAAAAAATAGAACAACCATAAGAAATTAAAAGTAATATACAATGTTCCAATTTCTCGATGTTATGCTGCTCTAATATGGTATGACAACATAACAACATAACAAAGTAACAAAGTAACAATGTATTATTGTAACAACGTAATTTAACAACAAATGATTACTAAGAATTAATATTACTATAGAATAACTTTTTATTTGACAAAGTTATAGATACAATACCTTGGAGATTAACATTTAGAAATACATAAAATAGATTTGAAAATAAATAATAATATTATTGGGTTACCTTTTATCTAATTCCATATTAATAATAAATACTGAAATTATGGGAAACACGACAATTACTTTAAGCAAAGGGTACTTTACATCAGAAATAACAAAATCGTTCTTAAAAGACCTGCAAATGGCTTGTAAAACAATGGAAGTAGATTTGTTTGTTAAGCTATTTATAAGCTATGATTTGTATCATAATGAAGAATATCGGGAGGTTTTAAACTTAATAAAACACATTGTCAGCAGCTGGTACAAACCCGAGCTAGGGACAAAACTCATTGAAGTCTCAAAATTTGAGTCTAAATGCATTTTTTGTAACATTGGAAAAAAAGTGAACGGATACAAATGGACGTATAAACACAGTCTGGAAACCATTCCTCTCAATAGAGTGGTGTACGCCAGTCAGATTGCTTTCTTTTTTGATTATCAAGACAATCAGTTAATTGAGTTTGGTGTTTGCAATGGGTATTTAGACAAAGAAGAAATGAATCTTTTAAATTCATAAGAAAATATGACAAATTATTATTACTCAAAATGGAGAAATACTATCTTTAGATTTTCTTTTACAATAAAATCCGAAATGAAATCACAAGCTTACTTCGAAAAAATCCATAAACAAATTGAAATTCGTTTAAAAGAATCCCAGACAAGTATTAGAATTGCTGTTGCTTGGTTTACAGATACCAAACTATTTAATATTCTTTGTGAAAAAGCAAAAGAAGGAATTCAGGTTGAATTACTTATGGCAAATCACGAAATAAACCTTGACAGTAATATAAACTATCGGGAATTAGTAAATAATGGAGGACAACTATTTTGGATAGGAAAAGACACTGCTTATGCCCCATTAATGCATAACAAATTTTGTATAATTGACAATACTGTTTTAATTTTTGGCTCATATAATTGGACACAAAAAGCAAAGACAAATCACGAAAGTATTACGGTGATTGAAGAAGACTACAACCTTATTTTAGATTTCAATCAGGAATTTGATAAGATAAAAGACAAATATTACAATCCAAATGCTGAGATAGATTGGATAAAAATTGTAATTCGTTTAGAAACTTTATTAAATGTAATTAAGCTCGAAGATTTAGAAGACATTAATTATCAGATTGACAAAACAAAAAGCTTAATTCCTAAAAACCATTCTGACAAAAAGCTTGATTCATTAACTATTATACTAAATCATTGTGTTAAAAAAGAATTCAGCCAAGCTGTAGTTTTAATTCAAAATTTCACCGGTGACTTCAAAAAAATTAGCATTTACAATGACCCGGAAATTCCCGCATTACAACTAGAAATTAGAAGTCTTGAATATCAAATTTCTTCTTTGTCTGATGAGAAAACAGATATAGAAAAAAACATTAGAAGTTTCGAATTAAAATACAATGAAGAATTAGGAGGATTAATCATAAAAATTCTTCATTACAAGAAAGTTGTAGCCGAGAAAATTGCCAAAGAATCTAAAGGTAATGGGCAAAAACAGCAAGAATATGAAGAAGCGAAATTTGATTATGAGGATTTCTCAAAATCATATAATGATAAATTAAACGAGTCAAAACCTCTTGAATTAAATGAACAACAGCAAAAAGAATTAAAAATTAATTACCGTAAAGCTTCAAAATTATGCCATCCAAATATTATTTCAGATGAACAGGAAGAACTTGCAAATAAAATTTTTATTGATTTAAAAAATGCCTACGATAACAATGATTTAAAACTAGTTAATGAAATTTTAGCTGATTTAGAAAAAGGAATTTTCAAATCAAAAGGAGAAACAATAAACGAAAAAGATAAACTTAAAATAATTCTAGAAAACTTAATTCGTAAACGTAATGAATTAGAAGAAATGTTATTATCAATCAAGAAAACCGATGCTTTCAATAAGATAAGCCATATTAAAAACTGGGATAAATATTTTGAGGAAACAAAAGAAGAATTTAATAAAATTCTTGAAGAAC
Organism: Flavobacteriales bacterium 32-34-25; assembly: GCA_002280815.1. Lineage (GTDB taxonomy): Bacteria > Bacteroidota > Bacteroidia > Flavobacteriales > Flavobacteriaceae > Flavobacterium. The sequence goes on from NCET01000002.1 coordinate 2,651, forward strand.
TAAAAAACGAAATAACTGTTTAGGATATGGAGGAAAATAATAAATCTTTAATTTCTATAAATAATTCATTAGTGAAAATCGAAAGACAGATTGCTATTGGGGATAAATTATTAAATTTTGGAAGTAATAAATTGCAAAGAAATAAAATTAAAAATTTCTTAATCAGTATTTCATATTGGATTAAACTTGATAACTATTCATTTACGAATAAACATAATTACAATCCATTTATCAGTTTAATTTCAGGATTTTATCCGTTTAGTGAGGAGTTGATAATGAAATATCAACACATACTTGATTGGTATGTTTTAAGCTCAAATGACAAAATAAAGTTCTCTCCAACTTTAATTGAAAAATATTCGGATAAATGGAATTTTAATGTATTGGGAGCAAACAAAAGTATCGATTGGGATATTGATTTATTTGATAAATATAAAGATAAATTTGATTGGAGATACACGATATACTATGCAGAAGCTTTACCATGGTCAATTGATTTTGTTGAAAAATACATAGGTAAATTAAATTGGCAAAAATTTTCTGAATTTAAGTCTTTTCCATGGAGTGAAGAATTTATAGAAAAATATAAAAGTAAATTTGGTAGGATTGATCTTTATTATAATTGGACTGGTCTTTCATGTAATAGAGGATTACCTTGGTCTGAAGATTTTTTAAATAAGTATAGTGATAAATGGGATTGGAAATATCTTTCATCTAACAATAAATTACCTTGGTCTGAAGATTTTTTAAATAAGTATATTGATAAATGGGATTGGAATGGCCTCTCACGTAATAGTAAATTACCTTGGTCTGAAGTTTTTTTTAATAAATATATTGATAAATGGAATTGGAATGGTCTCTCAGGTAATAGTGGATTACCTTGGTCTGAAGATTTTTTTAATAAATATATTGATAAATGGGATTGGAATGGTCTCTCAGGTAATAGTGGATTACCTTGGTCTGAAGATTTTTTTCACAAGTATATTGATAAATGGAATTGGGAATATCTCTCAAGAAATGTTGAATTACCTTGGTCTGAAGATTTTATTTCAAAACACAAAGACAAATGGAATGAATCATTCTTAAATGGATGGATCCGGAGACCAGAACGAATATTAATACCTAACTTTAATGAAAACAATATTGAATCGTATTTAAAATTTTATAATAAAACTGCATTGTTAGCATTAGATTATTTTATCCAAAATCCAAAAGAATGCGTGATAAGGATGAAGGTTGTAAATAATATGCAACAATACATAATTCCTTTAGATGATATGCAACAACATATAATTCCTTTTATAGATGACAGTTTAATTGATGAGATAATTAATGAGACGATAACTCAAAACAACCCCTCACTTAAAGGATAATTTTGCTAAATAATAAATAAATAAAAACTCCAAGATATAGTTTTCAAATTTTTAAATATCTTTTCTAGTTTAATTAATGGCAATTCAAAAATAAGTAATTTGTTGTAACAAATATGTTCCTGAAAATTTGTTAATTAATACAAATAAATGATGAAATGAGTTTAAAATAAAATGAATATAGAGTAATATTTAATAGAGATAAAGGTCAAAATATTCCAGTCAATATTTTAAAAATCAACGAAAATAATATTAGAATTAAAGACCTTATTGAAAATAAAGAATATGAAATTCACAAAGTTAGTTTAGTAGGGCATCCACCAAGAAGTCCACATATAGATAACAAAATGATTGAAGACTGTGGTTTTAAAAGAGGTATAAACGGCAATTACGAATTGAATGATATTGTTATTATTGGATGTGGAACGAAAGAAAAAGAACAAAACAATAAATCTAATTATCCAGAAATTAAAAGTAATAATTTTTATGGATATAAAATTTTATTAAAAACTGATGTTAATGATTTTATTAAAAATAATATAGAAACAATTCATAACACTAGTTTAATTGATTTTCAAAAAAAGAATGGTACTTTTTTTAGCGTAGAAGATTTATTCGAAAAATTAATAGAATTTGGAGTAACTAATATTGATTTTGAAAAACTATTAATTGAACAATGTAAACCTTTTTAATAAAATCCTGTCTTTTACTGAAAAAATATACCCTCTCGCTAGTAGGACTAAGCCAATGAATGTCGTTTAATATCATACTAAAAAAATAAAAGAAAATAAATGGAATTTTTAGATTACTATATTAGCCCAAATGTCGATAAAATTAATCCAATTGAATTCATAAAAAGAAAATTCATAGCTTATCGAATCTCGGAAATAAGAGAAAAATTATTTAAAGAAAATCCAATAATGACTTTGGGTGTTGATGAAGATTTTTTTAAAGAAAATGCGGAAAAAGATTGGGAAATATATTTTGAGAATATGTTAAAAATAAAGGTTCCTGAAAGTTTCGTTTATTTACTAAAGAATAAAGATTTATCAAAGACACAACAAAAAAGTATCTTAAAAAAACAAAGTTTATCTCCAATTCAAATGGAAGCTTTAATTATAAAAGCGTGGAATGATTTCAATTACAGTTATAGTTATTATCATTTTGATATTTTAAAATTAAAAAAAGAGAATTATAAATTACCAAATATTTTTCATTACAACGATGAAAAATTAACTAAAATTGGAGAAACTAATTTAAGCGATACTGAGTTAAAGCAAATAATCAATCAAAGAAACTCACGAGTTATTCATTTTCTAGATAATGGTGAATCTTGGCATTGCTTCTTTATAACATATAGAAGCATAAGTGGAAAAGAAACTTGGAGTTTACAAAAACCACATTATCATTATATTTCAGAAAAATGGAATATAAAAAGAGATGAGGCAATAGAACAATTTAAAAATGAAAACTATCCATCAACAAATGTTCATATAGAATGCAATGTTTAAAAGAAGGTATAGCCCGACGTCCTGTATATGTTCTAAATTTTCTCTTTAATAAACGTTAGTCCATTTTATTGTAAAATTTTTAATTATTCAATTAACATAAACCCTGCCCAGTAATAAGGTGATTGATATTTGTTTTTGATGATATCTTGAGATTTTTTAAGAGATTCTTTTTTAGAGAAACCTTTCAAATAAAATTCATAAAAATGTACCATTAATTCAGATGTAGACTGATCTGGAACTTGCCATAAGCTTACAATCATAGATTTTACCCCAGCTAATTTAAATGCTCTTCGAAGTCCAAAAACACCTTCATTTCCTTTGTCAGACCCCAAACCTGTTTCGCAAGCAGACAAAACAATTAAATCAACATTGGACAAATCCATTTGCGAAATTTCAAAAGAGTTTAAAATTCCATCATTTTTAGTATTTGTAGAATTATTGTTTGCGTTAGAAAAAGCCAATCCACTTTTTAGCAGAACATTATCATTGCTGTTATCATCGGCACCACTAAATATAATATTATAAGCATCATAAAATCCGTGTGTAGCAATATGAATTATATCAAATTTACGACCATTGAGTTTTCTGAAATTTTCTTCAGAAGCTACATTCTGAGTGAATGCGGAAATTTTTTTTCCAGCTGTGGCTTCAAAAATTGACTTTATCCCAATAACCTCATTTTTAGAATAGGGCAATAAATTAAAATTTGAATTTCTGCCTTGTATTTTTGTCCTATCATTATTTGTTTTCTTTCCATAATTTATGTTGCCAAATAATGCAATATTGCTATTTTTTGATGTTTCTTTTTTTATTTCAATAAGCTCTTTCGAGCTTCCAAGATAAGTTACATCAACCTTCTTTTCATTCAATAAAGCAGGAAATGAAATGGTATGAAGCAAGCCACTTACGGATAAATAAATTTTGTTATTAGTAGAGATTCTATTCTCAATTTTTTTCCAAATTAAATTGCTTAATATATCCTTATTCTTTTGATAAATGGAATTTATTCTTTCTTCAGTATTTCCTTTTTTATTTAAAATAGTTGTCAATTCACTTTCTAAAAACAATGGGATAACTTCTGGAACAGTGGAATAATTCTTTATCAACAATGCGAAATAACCTCTGTCATTCTTTCCTGTTTTGTTTACCGGGACATTTATTATTTCAATGGCAATTTCTTTTTCTTCAAGCGATTTTTTTACATCTTCCCATTTTATTGCTCTAGGATCTAAAAAGCGATAATTTGCATCGGATGTTATTTGTTCAATTAAACTTCTTTGCCTCTTGTTTAAATTAAATTCTACTTCTTTTGATTTCGATTTAAAGTATAGTAGCTTTTCCTTTTCTTCTAAAAGACTCTGATAGTTCTTTTTCAAGCTCGAATTAGAAACGTTTAAGTAATCTCGAATATTTTGATTGGAATACAATGCAATATTTTTTAATGCTAAAGTATTATTATACAAATTTATTCCTGATTTTTCATTAGCTTGATTAATGTAAATACTGTTTATCATATCAAATTTTCTTTCCGTATTTAACGAGAAACTCACTTTCTCATCTTCAGTAAGAAAAAGATAATTGTCTGTTAATTTTTTGTAATAATGTTTTTCAATTTCTTCAAGAGTGGAAAGACTTGAATTTTTATCTGCTTCAATTGACACTGAATTCAATAATAAACTATAATACAAATCCTTATTTGTTTCTTTGTTAGGTTTTAAAATAGATAAAGCTTCTTTATATTTTTTTTGAGCCAAATCAAAATTTCCAATACTACTATGAAAACCTGCTAATTGATTGAAACTACTTATATATTCAAGACTATTATCTCCTGATTTTTCTTTGTTTATTCGAGCTAATTCTGTGTAGCAATTTTCAGCCTCTTTTAAAAGTTCATTATTCAAATTTGGTTTATCCGAAAAGATTTCTTTTACTTTATCCAACCAGTTTTTATCTAATACAGCTTCATTTCCACGATTGTTTAGAGCTGAAGAATAACAATAACGTGCTTTTATTGATAAATAATGACTATAAATATCTTTCTTTTCTTTTTCCTTGGCAATTGGAATAGATTTTAATAACAAATTAGAAGCTTTTTCGAAGTTTTGGAAATATAATTCACTTCCTGTAGCAAGCAAAAGTAAACTTAAATAGTTAGATGAGGTTTTACTTAAATCCGTTTTTTCATAAAGAGTAAGACTTTCCAATTGAAGGTTCATAGCCTTACTTATATCTCCTACTCTTAAAGCTTGATCAGCAAATAGTATATTGCTGTTTATGAGGTAATAAGTATCTTCTTGCTCTGAGTTTTTGTTTAGTTCATAAAGCTTGTTGAAATAATTTTCAGCTATTGAATAATTTGCTTTTTGTAAATTAATCTCGGCCAATGAAAGTGTTGGAAAAATGGCTAAATTATTTTTCTCGTCTTTTACCAAATCCGAAGTAATCAATTTTAATGCAGAATTAAATAATGATTCAGATTTAGGAATAAATTTTGGTTCTGATTTTAAGCAATAAGCGTAACCGATTAATGCGGAATATTTATCTATTAGTTTTTGTTTTCTATCAAAATTTGTTTCACTATAAAATCTTGCTAGAAATAGGTATTTGGAAACTTCCTTTCGGCTCATTTCCTTTTCATAAGATGATTTTGCGTAGTTAAAAGCAGCGACTTTATCACCTTCAGTTAAAAAATCTTCGGTTTTTTTTATATAACTGTATTTGTCGGATAGCTTTTTTGAAAGGTATAGGGAAAATCCTCTAACATAGAAATAATTAAATCCGGTTAAAAATATAATTGCAATTAATATCCCTCCTAATTTAAATACGTCTTTGAAGTTTCCTCTTCCAATGAGTACTTTATAAATTGAATCAAATACCCCTAAAATTAAGATTATAGCAACAGCCAAAACAACTAAAATTAGAAACCCAATAACTGATAATTCCCAAAAATAATTAAATCCCCAAAAACCCTCTGGATTAGCAATATACCATATCAGATAAAAAAAATTGATAACCAAATATAGTATAAGTAGAAATACTAAAACATACAAAATAGCAGTAGCTTTCTTTTTAATATAATTAAGAATTAAAACCATCTCATATTGTCTAAAATTTCCTGTGCTTTATTAGAATATTTATTATTTGTGCTAACTAGAGCAACTAATAAATCCTTTGCTTTCCTTTTTTCATTTTGATTAATATAACCCAAAGCTAAATGAAATTTCGCTTCATCTGAAAATTCATAATTGGATATTGTATTGAGATATTCTAAATTAGAAACTGCTTTATTTACTTCATTTGTTTTCAGCTGTGTTATTGCCAGAAATAATAAAAGCTGATCATTTTTTTCTTTTGGATTTAAACTAATTAGTATTCGTTTTGAATTTTCAAAATTATTATTTTTAAATAACTCAATTGCTTCCATTGCTTCGTCAGTTTCTGATTTAGAATAATTATGCAACAATTCTTGTCCACCTCTTATGCCTCCTGATTCAGAAACTGTTGTTATTTTTTGATAATCTATGGAATGGATAATTGATTCTTCAGAATTATATTGAAAGAAAAGGTCATCATTAGATAACTTATTGGGTTGCCAAATCATAAATCCAATAATAAAAATTGCAGCTATACTAGCATACTTTATCCAGGACAAAGGAATAACTTTATTTGGTTTCTCCTTTTTATTTTCATCTGTCAGCATAGAGACAACAGGAGTAGTTTCATCTTCAACCAATTCATTATCCCATTTTTTGAACTTTTCTTTCAAGTCTTCACGTCCTTTTTTCTTGGCAGCATTAGCCAGATCGGTTTCTGAAAGTTCGAAAGTCAAGCGTTCGTAGCTATTAGGCAAGTCTGCTTTGATACGTTTGCGTTCCACTTTTTTGATGGCTTGTTCCATCGTTTGCAAAAATTGAACTTCCTTTATAAAAACAGTATTATTAGTTTGTAACAAATAGTCTGTTGCACCGGATGTTTGTCCCAAGACATAACGTTCAGCCAGTTCTTTTAAGAATTGAGAGTAAATACGAGGCAGTTTATCAATTATTTTTTCGGCATTGGCTAATTCTAAACTGTAAATATGGACATACAGCGGTTTAGCATTTTCTTCAAACCGCAATAAATCATGGGTGAATTTCTCCCAAAAAACAGAATCAACTTTCTCTTTAGAAAAGTTGGGATCTTTTTCCAGTTTAGGAAGAATTATATTTTGTACTATGGCAATAGCTGTTTTCATTACTAATTATTCAATTCGTTAAAAGCTATTTTTTCCAATCGCTTTTGGCATCTTGCTTTTTGGTTCTTGGTATTGTCGGAATTGCTATATCCAAAATATTGAGTCAATTCGTTCATCGATTTTTTATGATACCAAAACAAAGTCAGTAATTCATAACAATGTCCTCCAGCTAATTTCATTATATCCAGGGCTTTTTCTATTGCGGTAAACTGGGACTTTTTCGGGTCTTCTACTTCATCCAAAGTATCCGTGATGGTCGATTTATAACTCATTGGATTTTCTTCATCCTCGTCTTTATCAAGATGCTCCTCATAATCAGAATACCCTTTTTCTTTTCCCAGTTTATTCAACAATTGAAAACGACAAACAGAATTTAAATACGTTTGAAAAGAAGCGGTTAGCTCAAAATTTCCGGCTATAATTTTTTCATATAAAACTAAAATAGCATCGTGAAAAACATCGTCTAATTCATAATCACTTTTAGATCCGTTTGTCATTTTTCGCATAAACTGAACACTGTACGTTTTACATCTTTTGTAAACTTCTCCCAGGTAATCTTGGTTTTGTTGGATCAATTGCACTAATTCGGGGTCAGTCAAATGTCCAAACTTGGTTGAGGAAATCTTCGGCATTTATTCTGTTTTTTGTAGTTCGTATTAAAAACGTTACAAAATAAGGATAAAATTTTAGATTAGCATTCATTTACAAAACATAAAACCAACAATTAATAGAAAAAAGAGCAGTCTCCAGCATATTCAAGAGATTGATTGGGTTCTGAAAATTTATTGCTTTACAAAAACAGAACCCGGAACAGATGTCCATTCAATGCTATTATTGGATAATTTCTTAAAAGAATAAATTATAGATTGCCCTGCAAAATATTCTATCTCGGCGGTGTAGGTTGTTGCGGTAATGGTTTCTGTAACCGTCACTGCATTATTGGATTTTCGGGATAAATTTATAAATTCCTGTTGGCATTGTTTAGTAAGTCCCAGAGTAGTCATACAAAAATCATTAGTTTTAAAACTAAATAAAACCCCGGATGTACCCATAACTCCTTCCTGAAGCCAGTTACCTTGAATCCATGTAGGTGGATGAAAATCAGAATTGGAGAAATTGGTATTATCCTCTGAATTGGAACAAGATAACATCAAGAATAAACTGAACAATAAAAATACTTTTTTCATAATAAGTGGTTTTAATTTTTTTAGTAAAAGCATCAATCTCCCGATATCATTTACCAAGAGATTGATTGTGATTTAAAGTTTATAACTTTAATAGCTGCTAACGTAAGTCTTGTTTCCGTTGCTGTTGATATAATATTGACCACCTCGGGAACCTGTATAAATGGTTTGTGTAGAACTATAACTTGGAGTCGAATAAGTAGTTGTAGGCACAGTATATGTTGAAGGAGTATAAGTACTTCTATATGTCGGTGCTGAGTAAGTACTAGTACTTCTGTAAGTAGGCGAACTGTAACTGCTATAACTCGTTCTTGTTGGGGTATAACCATCTCGTGGTTGAGTTCCTGCTTTGCCGGTGTATGGATTCACATTACCAACGGTACTGTAATTGTCGTTTCGGGTATAATTGGGATAGGTTCTTTGATGTGGTTGAACATAAGTGCCATTACTTCTGTAATACCCTCTAACAGAAACTTGGGAAAAAGATAAAGCTGTAGTAAATAAAAATGCGATAAGGAAAAGTAAATTTTTCATAATAAGTAAATTTTAAATAGTGAATGATTATTTGTTTATATTCATTAATACTGGAGTAGTAAAAAGGTAACCCTTGATTTTAATTTTTTCTGTCATAAATTGTCAAATCCAAACTACCTTCCATAAATCCACGATAAACTAACACATCCAAATCTTCCGGTATAATGGTCATTTTAAAATAAACCCCTTGAGGTTTATACACTTTTAATAATTCTACTTTTGCAGTTCCTTTTTTAGTATCGTAAGTATTAGAATAGCTCCATTGAAAGTGAAATAAATCAGCTTCATAATTTTCATCACTAGCCACAATATGTTCTTTTTCCATGGCATAGATCTTACCATAACTTTGGGTATTATTTTTGTTCCAAAAATTAGCCATATAAAGAGTTTTGGATCCTATGGTCTGATAAATGACTAAATAAGCATTTTGTTCTATTAGTGTTGGTGTAATGTCCACACCATTAAAAGTGCCATCTGAGATTTGAAATTTGACTAGCATTTCTTGGGATAAGTCCTTTTGTTGTGCCTGAAGTTTTGAAAAAAAAATAGCACATGTAACCAATAAGATTGTTATATAAAATTTCATTTTGAATGTTATTAGATTAGTATAAAAAACCAACCCAGAAGTTGGGCTGGTTTCAAAAAAAACAAGGGTAACAAACTAATCAATGCAATTGTTTCAATAAATTGGAACTCATATTTGTTTTCGAGCTGTTCAAAATAAATTGTGTGGCTGTAACACCGGATTGAGTCAGCCATTTTTTCCAGAAATAAGTAATTTTTTCTGTTTGTAAAATGTCGTTGGCTTTTTTACCTGAAATCCCTGCCACAATCCATGTAGTGCTTTTATCTAATTGAATAGGCAGCAAACCATACGCTTTGGTTTCCGAAATTTGTTTCCAATCTGTTGAAGTCAGTTCATTCAAAAATCGGGTACTGGTATATTGATTTTTTTCTTTGATCACATGAGCTTGACTTTCAAAATCAAAATAACCATCTGTAAGAACCAAAACAGTATTTTGATAACCGGATTTACTCAATCCAATTCCGTTGTCATGTAAATAAGCCCATATATCAACACCAAAATAGTCATTTGAAGTCTTGCTAAATAAAGCTTCTTTTTTTAGTGATTGCAATACGGAAGGCAAGGTTTTCGATAAAGTTGAAAGGGATTTATTTTTAAGTTCTACATTGGTTTCATCAAGATACAACTGTAGTAAATCTTCATAATGTTCCATTGACAAAGGGCTGTTTTTTTGAGGTATTATTTTAACTGAGAACCTGTTTTTAGAAGTAAGAATAAGGTTACGCCTTGAATTTTTTTCAAAACCTTTAAAAAACTTCTCAATCAAATAAATGTCTTTATCCAATTGCTCTGGTAAAAGTATTCGGTCACTCAAATCCAAAATAACGGTGTAGTTTAAAGGCTTTGATGGTTTTTTTGTTTTTTCCTTATTACAAGAAATAAATAGTAATGAAGAAGCTAATAACAAGCTTAAAGTATAGATTATGTTTTTCATGGTAGTGTTTTTATGTTAAAGAAGAAATTAATTAAGTACCGCAACTTCTTTGCTGAATTGCGATTGCATGAATTCATTGAACGTAATTTCACAGTTTTCTTTTTCCAAACTTAAATCACTAGTTCCATTCAGAAATTGGTTCCAACCCATATAAAAACTGGTTAGATTTTGCGAAAGTGCATCAGGTCTAAGCATACTGTTTTCTAATTCTCCTTTCAACTGTTCCAATTGCGAAAGGATAGTCTTAATTTGAGTTTCCAAATCAATAATTTTGGACTGTAAAACTTGTAGCTCTTCCTGCAGTATTTTAATTTCTTCCTTTAGTCCTTTAATAATCAAAGCTGCTTTTACATCTCCCGTTTTCTTATTCTTTTCCTTTAGCATCATTTCAAACATATAACCCCAAACCAAATAAGCACAGAATCCAAACAGCAATACCATATAAAAGTTGATACTGGAATAAAAATTCCAATTTGCATCAGCAATACCTGCCATAAGTTTAAGATCATGAATTCCTAAATCAATTTTATAGGCCATCAAGGAATCAGCTATAAAAGCACCAAAAATGGCAAGTCCAATATTTAATTTCTTGTTTTTCCCTTCAATGTTATGCGGAATTAAACCAATGGCGAAAAACAAAAAAGCACCCAAATAAACTATGATTAGTGAAGGTGAAAGAGTAAAAATACCATTCACATCAAAAATACTGTCCAAATACAAAGCAATATCGTCTCCTGCGGTTTTTAGTATAGTCCCTGCATTTCTGAAAAATGAAGCATATATAGCTGAGGCATAGAAAAAAAGCAGGTAAAAAGACAAAAGAAACGTTAAGCTAGCATACATAAAATACTTTTCAGCTTGATAACCTGTTTGAACTTTATTCTCTGCCAAGTCGATTTTGGTTTGTTGAATTTCATCATTCAGTTCCTTAATTTTCTTCTCAATAACAGGCTTATTCACTTCAAGAACAGCTCTTTTATCCCCATCTAATTTTTCCTTCTCATCTTCTTTGGAAAGAATTTTGTTTTTAAGCTGTTGTTTTAAAAGGTGTTGCTCGTTTTCATCGAAAGTTTCATCAACCAAATGACCGTCTTTTATCCATTTAAGATAAGTCTTCAAAGCAATAGAATCTCCTCCATTTAAGCCTGCTTTTTCAAAAGCATAGGCTCTAAAACTTTTTACTCGTTCTACTTTCGGTGTAGCAACTAACTTGTTTGGAGTTGGAAGATTTTCATTTGTAGTGGCAACTACTGGTTCCGTTTTTTTGTTTGTAAGTTCCATAATGATTTGTTTTTTCTTATTAATAGGGAAAAGACAAAAAGGTAACCTAACGGGTGGAAAAATTAAATAAACTACCGAACTTTAGAATAGAAAATGTTGAGATAAAGTATAATTATTCAACAAGGAATTCTTTAATTTGCAGTATTACATTATCAAACTATAAATACGACAATTAATGAGCGAATCTCAAAACATAGAGTGGAAAAAATCGTGGCACGATGATTATCTAAAATGGGTTTGTGGTTTTGCCAATGCTATTGGTGGTGTTATTTTTATTGGTAAAGATGATAATGGTGTAATCACTCATTTGCCGGATTACAGAAATTTGTTAGAAGCAATTCCAAATAAAATAAGAGAACATTTAGGCATAATTGCTGAAGTTAATTTACATCAAGAAAATGGGGCACATTATTTAGAAATTATAGTACCCTCTTATACCGTTCCTGTTTCACTCCGAGGTCGTTACTATTATAGAACAGGCAGTACCAAATTAGAATTGACTGGTAATGCTTTGAATGAGTTTCTATTGAAAAAATCTGGTAAAACTTGGGATAATATTACTGAGGCTTCAGCAACTTTTAAAGATATTGATTCCGAAAGTGTGAATGTTTTTATAAAAGATGCTCAAAAAAGTGGCAGGATGCCTGATGTTTCAGATTTATCCATCGAAGAATTGTTTGAAAAACTTCGATTGTCAGACAATGGTGAAATAAAACGGGCAGCAATAATTCTTTTTGGCAAAGATCCAAATCGTTTTTATCCTAACGTCTTGGTAAAAATCGGTCGTTTTGGTAACGATGATGCCGATTTAAGATTTCAAGAAGTAGAAGAAGGCAATGTGATGCAATTACTAAAAAACGTACCCAATCAATTAAACTATAAGTTTTTCACCAAACCAATAGATTTTGAAGGAATGCAACGTGTAGAAAAAGGAGAATATCCAGTTGCGGCACTTCGAGAAATGTTATTGAATGCATTAGTGCATCGTACTTATATGGGCTCAATGATTCAACTGCGTGTTTATGACAATAAGCTCACACTTTGGAACGAAGGAAATTTACCCGAAGGAATGGAGCTGGAAAGTTTAAAGCGCCACCATATTTCGCGTCCAAGGAATCCCGTAATAGCAGACATTTGTTTCAAAGCGGGATATATTGATTCGTGGGGTCGTGGTACATTAAAAATAATCAATAGTTGCAAAGAAGCAGGTTTGCCAGAACCTACAATCACTATATTGGACGGTGGTATATTAGTAACTTTATTTAAAGATAAATACAGTACTGAACAACTTAGATCATTAGGTTTAAGTGAAAGACAATTGGTGGCAGTAGAATTTGTGAAAGAAAATGGAAAAATTACTAATAATGAATTACAACAATTATTAAATTTATCCGAAAGAACTATTTTAAGAGAGCTAGATGATTTAGTAAATAAAAATATTCTTATTAGAAAAGGAGAAAAGAAAGGAACATTTTACGAGCTAAACAATAGTTTTTAAACTCATTTTGACGGATAATTGGCGGATAAAACCTTGGTATGGCGGATAATTGGCGGAAATAAATTAGTGTTACATATTTAATTTTTTTAATAGATGAAAGATATTAGATGAAAAAGGTACTGTGACATCTATATAACGGTCTCTCTCCGGTCGCTTCCTTTGTTCTGCTCGGCTGTTCCAGTCGGTCGTCGGCAGAAAAATCCTCCTTCCTCCGTTCCACAGGCACTTCACAGCACAAAAAAAAAGAGCAGCTTAGAAAAAAAGCAGCTCTTTTTTTTGCGCTGTTTCGTTCCTCGTCTTCACACGGTCACTTCCTGCGTTCGTCGGGGCTACTACATCCACAATACCGCTTCATTCCGTTTCGCTACGCAAGCTACGCTCCACTGCATTCCAGCAGTATTGTGTCTGTCGCCCCTTATTTCTTCGGCGGTTGCTCCTTCGCACAGTAATCGGGGTTGGCTCCGTTAGCACTTTGCCCTAAATCAAGGAACACCTCGAAAAGAGGCTGATTATACTATTTTCCCCGCCGTTTCACGCTCCTAGTCCTTCTCTCTACTTCGTCCAGCAGAAAAGTGGGACTACGTTTCGTTTTCGGTCTAGGGTGGCTGTTCGATTGCCGCAACCCCGCCACTGCCCTCCTCGAAAAATAATAATTTCCGCTACCGCTGCAATTATTATTTTCTGCGGTACTTGGGGGTGTTTAATTGCCATTTCCATAAGAACTTCCCCGAAAAGTGCTAAACAACAATATCAGTCTTCAAAAAAAATAAAAAAAAGAAAGTAAAGGTAAGTTCCGGTTTCAAAAAGTAAAGTTCAAGCCCTACGGGTTTTTGAAAAAATCTCCACTCTTATATTTTCAATTCACCACCCGATTACAAAATCACGAGCCGACTAAGAAAGACTAGTTGGGTAGTATTTTTTCAAAAAAACTTGACTTATTTTAAAACCTCCAATAATATGAAGACTTTCTTTTTTCTTTTTCTTTGTGAAAATTATAAAGGAAAAACCGTGGATTAATAATACCCCCGAATACGAAGAAGTAAGTTTGTAAGGAACTATATTTACATTCGTAAAAGATGAAGTTTTTGTATTATAAAGTTCCAATAATTTTAGATTAAGTTCTCAAAGGCAAAATCTAGCTCTGTTGTATTGAAATCTTCCAGATAAGTTTCAGTAGTTTTAATGGATTGATGTCCTAAGGCTTGTTTAATCATGACAGTATTGATGCCTTTTTTTAAAGATAAGGTTGCAAAAGTATGTCTGGCAGTATAAAAAGTTACTTTGTTTTTGATTCCACATTGAAGAGCAATAGTATTTAGAAGTTTTCCATAATAATTTAAAACACTTTTTTTTCTATCTCTCAATTCTTCTTTTGTGTAAAGTTTTTCATCTTTGTCTAAAATAGGGAAAATGTAGTCCGTATCAAATGGGCGGTAAATTTTAAAGTAGTTTAAAATAGTTCTCATATAATTATTATCTGGAATTTTTACATTTAGTTTTATTCCGGTTTTATTTCTAACGTATGAAAAACTGCTTAAATCGATTTCTTCCCATTTTAACTCAGCCAAATCAGTAAAATTCATGCCTCGACAGTAAAAGCTAAATAAGTAAGCATATAAAGCTTTTACTCCTTCTTTGTTTTCAGATATGTTATAGTCTAGTAATAGTTGTAAATCTTGCTTAGTTAAGGCTTTTTTTACTTTGCTAGATTTTAATTTTGAAATCACATAATCTTTAAAAGGATAAAATTCACTAGAAACAACTTTAGATTTTATTGCAGAGTTATAAATCGCTCTAATATTTCGCATATATACTCCAATACCACCATCATTACAATCATGAGTTCGTAAATAGGATTCAAAAGCTATTAGAAAATCATAGTTGATTTTTGTGAAATCGTAAGTTGTAATTGTTGGCCTAAATCTCGTAAGAGCAGAGATGGTGTCACGATAGGAACTGCTTGAACTTATTTTTCCCGATTCTTTTAATTGAAGTTTTCTTTCTTCGAAATAGGCAATAAAGTTTAATTTTTCAACTTCCTCAGGTCTAAACAGTGAGTCAAATGATTCTAGGGAAAAGTTATGCCCTTCCTCAATCATTATATCTAATATCTTGGAAGCATCTTGTTTTATCGAATTTAATATTCGGTTACACTGTAAATAATTGGGGAATTTAGATGTAAATTCGTTGGCACTGCCATTCCAAAATTTTGGTAATACATTATAAGGTGTTTTGTAGAATTTAGACTTTCTGTTAATAGTTATTCTTAAATTAACTGGAAACGTACCGTCACTAATCATTGTCTTTTTTAAGATGATTTTTACACTAGCTTTCATTTTTAATGTTTTATAAGTTCAACATGCGTACAACAAATGCATACATATTGTGAAACTGGATGAAACAAAAATATTTTTTAAAAATGATAAATAGCTATATTACAGTAGCTTTGAAGCTAAATGCAATTAAATACAAACATTCATAGTCTATCTCATAATCAGGTGGTCCCTGGTTCGAGCCCAGGTGGGACCACAGATTACAAGCCTTTCAAGAAATTGAGAGGCTTTTTTTATACTACAAATCCAATAAAATAAGGATTTAATAAAATCTTTGGTTTTCAAAAATAGTCAACTTGCCAACTTTTTTTAAAAAAAAGGAGTACAATTCGAGGTACAATATTTTAAAAAAAGGAGTACATCTTTTTAATCTGAATTGTGTGCCAATTGTCTAACTAAAATTCAATTGGCTATGAAAAGCGAAAAATTTTCAATCTTGTTTGTTATCAAACAGACGAGATTAAACAAGCAGGGGCTTTGCCCCATTAATTTCAGAATTACTTATCAAACACGTAGGAAAGAAAATGCCACAGGATTATTTGTAAATCCAGAATTGTGGGATTCCAAAGCACAAACCCTATGTTCTAAGTCTTTAAATAGTAGCACTGTTAATTCACAACTTAAAATTGTCAAACAAAATCTTAATAAAGCATTTTTGTTATTACAACTAGAAGAAGCTGAATTTACTGTTGAAGACATTTACAACAAGTATTTTGGCAAACCAAAGGAAGAGAAAAAGTATCTTTTAAGTTATTTTTCCAAATTTCTAGAAAGAATTAATAAACTGATAGGAAAAGATATTCAATTGGCTACTTGGAAAAAATATAATTATGCATTATTTCAACTCACAGGATTTATCAAGTGGAAATTTAAAAAATCAGATATTACATTTGATCAACTTACACTGCAATTTATAATTGATTTTGAATTCTATTTAAAGACAGAGCGAAATCAAGGGCAATCTACAGTAAATAAAACAATCCAACGTTTTAGGGGCTGTATTAAGTTTGCTATTGGAGAAGGCGTTTTGAGTAAGGATCCGTTCCTTTTTTATAAACCTGGAAAAGTAAAAAAAGAAGTTGTGTTTTTGTCTCAAAATGAATTGAAAAAGTTAGAATTACATTGTTTTGGTCAGTCAAGACTAGAGTTGATTCAAAACTTATTTATTTTCTGTTGTTATACAGGATTAGCTTTTAACGAAATGTCTAGTCTTGAAACAAAACATATTATTAAAGGGTTTGATGGTATGAATTGGATACAGATGAAACGTGAAAAAACGCAACGTCAGATTTCTATACCCATACTTCCCAAAGCCCAAACCATTATTGACAAATATACAAGTGACAAAAATCTATTATTCCCCTCCATTAGCAATCAAAAGTTCAATTCCTATTTAAAAGAAATCGCTGAAATTATAGGAATTGAAAAACGATTAACACATCATATTGCTAGAAAAACTTTTGCTTCTACAGTTTTATTATACAATGATGTTCCTATGGAAATAGTATCGGAATTACTAGGTCATTCTAATATGACTATAACTCAAGAAAGCTATGGTAAAATCGTTCAAAAGAAAGTAAGTGAAGCGATGTATAATCTTAAAGATAAACTGAAATAATATAAATGAGTCTAAAAATAGGTTTTAGGCTCATTTTTCATTTAAAATATTTATTCCTTCAAAAATTTCATTTACACCTTTCCCTAAAGCAAAACAGAATCTCAAAAATAAATCAACAGTCATTCGTTGTTCATTTCTGAATACCCTCCTAACTGTTGTTTCTGAGCAAATAGAAGCTTTTGCAAACTCAGATTTATTTCCATTAAATTTCACTAGGAACTCTTTATATATCCTAGCAACCAATTCAAGTTCTATCTGTTCTAGATGCTTCTGCATTGAACAAAGAAAACAAATGGATGAATGAAAAATTCTTAATTAACTCGACTTATAAGTCGAAAAATATTATAGATTTGTTAAACTAATATTTAAATGATAATTAATACAATCGGGCTAATTGACAAAAAAACAGAGAAGCTTAAAACTGAATTTATCAATCTAAAATAAATAAAACTAAAATGAAAACACTAAAAATGATTCTTGGAATAATACTACTTATTGGACTCTTTGGCTCAGTAGTAGGCTTCTTTAAGCAAGTAAATAATTATGAAGCATCAGATTTATTCGGTCATCTAATAGCAATAGCTTTAATTTCTTGGGCAGTATATGCGTTATTAAAACCATCTAAAACTAAATAATGAAAAAACTATCAATATTAATTTGCTTGATAGTTACAAGCTTTACTGCTTTAGCACAATATGAAGTTAAAACCATAAAAAGACCTGACGGAATTATCCTTAAATATTTTAATCCTATTCCAGTAGTCAGAGCTTATAACTACGAAGCGGGACTGTCATTATATAAAAATCCAGACAATAGTAAGTATTTTGTAGCAATTTCAGTATTGTTTAAGAATACAGTTGCTGAAGAATTAAACGGAAATTTATTGATTCAAACAACTGGCAAAAACGGGATTTCTTTAGAACCAGCTTACAATAGATTAGTTACTTTGAATGGTAGAGAAGTAGCACTATCTATGTACTATTTAACAGAAAGAGAGATAAACGAACTCAAATCAAATTCAATAAAACTGATTTCTTTTAATGTAAATGATGAAATTATTGCATTGAATCTAACCGAAAATAGAGATGTATTAGTTAAAGAATTTGAAATATTAAGCAATGCAAAACGTAATATTTCTAAACAAAATTTTAACAAATCAAATTCGCTAACTAATGCACAAAAACAAAATATACCAAGAAGAACACCTGTTACTAAACCTAATACGCCAAACGGAAGAAAAACATACGATGATTATTTTAAAGATCGAGATGCTAAAAATAAAAACACTCAAACTACACCAGACCCAACATCTAAATTGTTTGATAGAAATACTTCTGGAGTATTAGCTGATAACACTGATTATGGAGAATCTAAATATGATAAAGATATTAATTGGGATGCAGATATTGATAAAAATGATGTTGAAGGTTCCTTAAAAAAATATAGAGATGCAAGATGGGAAGAAGAATGGGGAGTCTATAGAAATATAGGATTGGGAATTTTGTTTTTAATTATAATAATTCTCATTATTGTTATATTTAGGAAAGGAGATGATAATGAAATAGTAGAAAAAAATATTCCTCCTGTAACAATAGAAGAGACTACAATTACATTAACTCCCGATGATTATAAAGCTCCCAAAGTTGAAGACAATTCATCAAATAGGGATTCAATTCCAGAATCTCTTTTACAAGGAGATACCCTAGATCCTTTAATCGAATTAGTTTCAAAACCTGAATCAACCAACAAAGAATTAAAAAGAATAGGTTTTAAACCTTCTATTCTTTTCAATCAAGATGAGCCGTACAACTATCCAATGGTCAAAATGCCAAAGGAAAATTCATATATTAAATTTCCAAGGTTAGGACGTTCGAACAAATTAGGCTTTACTGAAAACACTTTTTTCGAAGTCTTAAACAAATATTTTAATTCAGATTTTAAAATACATAATGATTGTCACATCACTCACAAGAGCGGAAACAATGCCTACGAACCTGATTTTTTGCTGATTAATGAAAAAGAGAATAAAAATATTTTTATAAATATCGAAATTGACGAGCCTTATGATGGGATTTCAAGAATACCAACTCACGAAATAAAACGAGATGTTTACAGAGATTTATTTTTTACAAACAGAGGTTATGTTGTAATTCGATTAACAGAAAAACAAGTGTTCGAGGAGGCTAAACAATGTTGTGTTTTTATTGCAAAAGTTATACAATCAATAGATGAAAACTATTCAAATGACGAATTAAATTTTAAAACAAGCATTTCATCACAAAATCAGTGGGATACTCTCCAAGCAAAAAAATGGTCATTTGAAAAGTATAGAGAAAATTATTTAGGAATAGAAAGTTTTAATCCAAAATCATCCTCACAAATTGACTTTTTAATTACAAATTCCGAATTTGATAAAATTATTGAATCAAAAATTATTGAAACCGATTTGAGTGCTTTTGATAAAAATGACAACAAACCTTTAAACGGAAATCAATCGCATATAAGAGACAAAAGAATTGTTTTTGACTCCTTAAATCACAGGTATTACATAGACAATAATCCCGACACCATCTCTGTAAGTCAACTAATAGATAAATTCTTTCCTGAATTTGATGCTTTAAAAGCTGCAACTAATTTAAACACCAAACACGAACTCTATGGTTTACCTATAGAGGAAATAATTTCTATTTGGAAAAAGAAAGGGATTGAAGCAGCCGAATTAGGAACACATTTACATCTTCAAATTGAAAATTATTACAAAAATCAACCCTTCAATTCAAACACAAAAGAGTTTGGTTATTTTTTGGAATTTAAAGGGCAATTTACAAGTATGAATCCAGTACAAACGGAATGGAGAATATTCGATGAAGATTATATGATTGCAGGAACAATAGATATGCTATACAAAAAAGAGGATGGAACATTTTACATTTTTGATTGGAAAAGAAGTGAAAAAGTGGTGCATCCTGATGGTAAACCTATAATTTCCGACCCTGAACATTTCTATACCAAATTTGCATTTGGGGAATTAAACCACCTTACGGACGACAGTTACTATCGATATGCCTTGCAACAAAATATTTATAGACATATTTTAGAAACAAAATACAATTATAAAATAAGCTCTATGAATTTATTAATACTACACCCAAAGTACGAAACTTATCACTGGGTTAAACTTCCCAAAATGCAAAATGAAGTGGAATATATGTTTTCAACGTTAAAAATAATTTCCTAAAAAAATTTTGGCTAGATAAATGAACTAACCAACAGCTTCACCAGATTATCCACGAAATAAGATTCGAGGAAAAAATTATTTTACAAATAGAAAAATTCACCTACTTGTAAATAAATAAAATGGAGTTCAGAAACACCAAAAAAAAGAGAGCAACTGTTAATTTAAAAAATGTAATCACAACTAATATAAATACTTATGAATAAATTATTTTTAATAATGTTTTTTTTTATGACCATTTTATCATTTTCACAATCAAATAATAATTTCACATTCTTATGTACAGTTTCAGATAATAAAGGATCAGAGTATTACTTTTATATTGAAAAAGTAAACTATAATTCCAAAGAAGTTTGGATAAAAAAAATCGAACCAGAGAAAACTGTAAAAAATAAAAAAGGTAAATATGTTAAAACTGGTGGTAAAGAGATTTTGCAATTTATGTCTATAAACTGTTCAGAATATGAATTTGATGTGAAACAAACTATTTTTTATGATCAAAATGGAAATGTAATTAAAAATGATACGAGTCAAAATTATGGTAATAAAGTAGTTCCCGGTTCAGTAATGGCGGGAATATTTGAAGGTGTTTGTTCAGAATAGTTATTAATGTATTATGGCGGAGATACTAAAAGCAAACTGTACAATTTGCAATTACGAGACAAGTTTTAGATATGGAGGAGGAAAATTCGATTTCCAAACAAATAATCCTGTACCAGTGTATGATAAAACTACGGAAGAATTAAAAAGTGTAAATTACTTTTTAGAGAAAGATAATCCAGATTACATTTTCTATTCCGATGAACAACTAAAAGGAGACAATGAAGGAAAATATATTTTTCAAAATTTTGATTTGAAGTTGAATCAGGTAAATAACTACTGTCCTAAATGTAAAAATTACAGCTTGGATTTTAGGAGTTATATGTTTTGTTAACGCGCAAATCAACTTCACTAAAAGATAAAGTACTTTAATATGTACCTACCAATGGACGGATACACCAAAGAAATCATACTAAACAAACTCATTGAATCTTGCTTAAGTTTCGATGCAAAGCTTTTTAAACCCTATTTGCAATCTGAAAAAGTTATTGCGGATGCAATAAATAAGGAAGCTTTTTACTGTTTCTATAAACAAATGCTTCTGTCTGCAAAAGAAAATTCCGTTGAACCAATGACTTTTAAGATCGAAAAAGTAAGTTGGGAAGATGATGAAGATATGTTATACTATAACTTATATGATAGTAAAAATAAGTATTCTCGACTGTCAATTAGAGTAAAAGAATCTGCGGATAAAATTTATTTAGATATAATGCCGTTCTAAAAAATAATAATTAAATACATAGAAGTAAATTAATTAAGGTTCAGCTTTTTAATAAAGTTGAACCTTTTTTTATTTTTTAAAATTTTTTTATTCATCGAATACGCTAATGAATACAAAGGTCACGCCCACTTTTTTCAAATTTTGGTGGATATCCCGCCAAGTGATATTTGGAATTTAAAATAAACCTCTTCCAAAATATTGCTGATTTAAATCATTTGTTCAATCTTATTAAATTATTAAAACTATGGTTACAATTGTAGATTACAAGGAGTTCCAAAAAGAAAATGGAGAAAAATTTTATTCACTTGTTGTTCAAGGTGGAGTTGAAGCTATTAAAAGTAAAGAAAGTGGAAGAACTTATCTTACTGCAAAAACTACAAATCTTGCGTGTACATTTAACGAAATTACGTGCAAGTCATTAATTGGTACTCAACTTCCTGGACAAATTAGAAAAGTAGAAGTTGATCCTTACGAATATACTGATCGTGAAACAGGCGAGATTGTAGAAATGACTCATCGTTATGAGTATTTATCCGATGAAGACGCTATCATTAATGATAACGTTATTAAACCACAAGAGGTGTACTAAAACAGCTCAAAAAAAGACAACATAATTAAGGAACTTCAGCAACGGAGTTCCTTTTTTTATTTTAAAAATGTATGTCATACAACTTTTTAATTAATACTTAATAATAAAAATTATGAAATTACAAATTGCTCAAAGACATCAAGTAAAATTAAGAATTGGGTTATCAGGCCCGAGTGGATTTGGCAAAACCTATTCAGCCTTATTAATGGCGTATGGAATGACCAACGACTGGAAAAAGATTGCATTAATAGATACAGAGAACAATTCCGCTAGCCTTTACTCACACTTGGGAAATTTCAACGTATTGTCATTAGGGGAACCTTTTACACCAGAACGCTACATTAAAGCCATTCAAGTATGTGAAGAAGCTGATATTTCTGTAATAATCATTGATAGTATCAGTCACGAATGGCAATCAAAAGGTGGATGTTTGGAAATACACGAACAATTAGGTGGAAGATTCCAAGACTGGGCTAAAGTTACTCCAAGACATAACGCTTTTATAGATGCCATTATTCTATCTAAATGCCACATCATTACTACAAGTAGAAGAAAGGTGGATTATAGCGTCGATAAAGGTTCTGATGGTAAAACCAAAGTAAGTAAACTAGGAATGAAAGAAGTTACTCGTGAAGGGTATGAGTATGAGCTTACAGTAAATTTTGAATTCCTTAATGATAACCATCTGGTGCAATCATCCAAAGACAGGACTGGGTTATTTTCTGGAAAACCAGAATTTATCATCAATTCTGCTACAGGTAAACGATTAATCGAATGGAGTAATGATGGAATTTCTATAGATGAAATTAAAAACGAAATCAATTCCAGTACAACCGATGAGAGTTTAAAAATAATTTATGCTCAATATCCGCATCTTAGCAAGGAACTATATCCGCTAATTGTAGCACGCAAAGAAACATTAGAAAGTATTAATAATCAGATTATTCCAAACGAACAAATTATTCAAAAACCTAATACACAAGAAAATGAACTTAGTATTAAATAATCCTATCCATCAAGTAATTGATGAGGAAGAAATCATAGTATTTCCAAAAAGAAACTTTATTGAAGCTAATACTGTACAAGTAGATTTAGATCATCTTAAATCGGAATGTATTATTCCAGTATTTGCTAAAGACAACGAATCAACTATTAGCCATTACGAATTTATTGAAAGCACTAAAGAAGTTGTCGAAGAAATTTTAGATTACAAAGGTGTTTTAAAACCTGAAATAAGAGTAAGCCATCAAATTAAAGGTAGAATTCCTTCTGCTGTTGCAAAGTCTGCAAAAGAGCTCCTTGAGCACGAAAAGACATTGTATTACGAACGTATGGCATTTGTCATTGAAGTTCCAGAAATCAGTGAAATCATCAATGGCAATAAGCTAAATTTGACAATCGGTGGTGTTAGAAGCTACAATCAGGAAAATCTTTTTAGCAAAAAATCTATAGAGAAATTTAAAGTCTTCATAGGTTTCCAAAACACTGTTTGTACAAATCTTTGTATTTCAACCGATGGTTTAAAACAAGATATTCGTGTGACTTCAGTTTTAGAATTAAAAGCAAAAATTTATGAGTTAATAAATAGCTATGATAAAAAGAAACATCTACAACAAATGAACGAGATGAGTTGTTTTTCCATCACTGAACCTGAATTTGCTCTCCTCATTGGGAAAATGAAACTATACTCCTTCTTAGACAAAGAATCTAAACGCAACCTCTTCCATTTAAACATTAATGACAATCAAATCAACTCAATTATAAAGAATTATCATACAGACCCCAACTTTGCAAGATTTGAAAATGGGAATATAAACTTATGGAGATTGTATAACCTGTTTACAGAAGCTGCTAAGAGCACTTACATTGATACCAATTTTGAAAAGAATGTAAATGCATACGAGTTTATCAATTACCTCGCAAATTCAATTAAAAACGATAAGAGTAACTGGTTCCTTCATAATTATAATCATAGCATTTAGGCTTTGAAATAATACCAATTTGTCCTTTTAAAAATCAAAATTTAATTAAAAAAAATGACAAAAAAAGAGCTGGCAGAGCTGTTAAAATACAGTTCTCCTCTAGAAATCTACGTTTTTACGTGGAAAAACACCTTAATAAAACTCTATTGTCCATTTGAAGTACAGGTTGTACAAGACATCGGTACGCTCAAAACAGGACAATTTGTATTTGTTGAGGAAATCAAAGTCACAATTGAGTTGAAAACGGTGTTTATTATTGACACAAAAGCGTATTACTATTATCATTTTGAGATACTAGTATAGATAAGCAAGCAGTTATGCTGTATTTTGTATAACCAAACTTTTGAGACGGTTCTGCTTTAACAAAAAACCACTGAAAAAGTATTTAGCTAATTAGATTGCACTACCTGCACTGTATGCATTATTTAAATGTGTATAGTGTAGTTAGTTTACAAATAAACGTTACTTTTATCATTGTTCTACGCTTTGAATACAAATATTATCCATGAATGTCTCGATTGGATAGTAAACACTTGTAATCAATGTCGAGAACGTAAGTTCTTTCACATTTTGAATTAAGTGTTCATACTCTATTATCTTTATTTAATTTAAATGCAATTTGAGTATGGTTGTTTTCATATGGTTATGAACACAATTAAATTTTCTCTAGCTAGAGAAATGTACAGTGAAATGCCAGTAACAAAAATGTTATGGAATGGTGTAAAAGAGAAGTCGTTTGGTTTAGTTTTTGGACCTGCTAAGTCAGGTAAAACTATATTTTGTGAAAATTTAGCAATTTCCATTGCTATCGGAAGAGATAGTTATTTTGATTATCAATTAGATGGAATTCCTAAAAAAGTCCTATTTATTGGCCTAGAGGAAACCTTTCAAAGCAGAATTAGTAGAAATTCATTACAGTTTGAAACCCTTTCAGAGGGCGAAAAATTATTGATGGACGAAAACTATGAGGTTCAAGAACTTGAGTTTCCAAGATTCATTATTAATAATGAAAATTGGACTACTCTATTTGATTCAATTAAAAATTCAGGTGCTGAAGTCGTTTTTATTGACAGTATCACCCGAATGAATCATGGCAAACTTGAGGACGGAAAAACTGCCGAAGAGATTATGTCCAAACTGAGAAATATTTCTCAGGATTTAGATGTAACTCTCTTTGCAATACACCACACTCCTAAGCTTCATGGAAACCCAATTACTATGGATAGTATAAAAGGGAGTTCTGTTTTTGCACAAGAATCTGACTTTGCAGTTGGAATTAGCAGAACAGAAAGGAAACACAGGTATATGAAGAATATCTTTTTTAGATACGCTAACGATGATGATGAATTTGTAAAAGAATTTGAAATTAATCAAAATGCGTGGCTTAATAATTCTGGAGAAGTAGATGAAGACCAAATTCTTCAACGAAGCGAT
This sequence comes from Flavobacteriales bacterium 32-34-25, assembly GCA_002280815.1. Lineage (GTDB taxonomy): Bacteria > Bacteroidota > Bacteroidia > Flavobacteriales > Flavobacteriaceae > Flavobacterium. The sequence continues at coordinate 28,295 of NCET01000002.1, forward strand.
AGAAGAAGAGCTTTAGACAAAAGGGATACTATTCTTGAATTCTTTGATTCTAATCCTGATGTAACTTATTCTTATAAAGATGCAGTTGACTTGTTGAAGCCTAAGATAGGTTTACAGGACAGACAGATCAAAACATATTTGTCTAAACTGTCTAACTTAGGAATAATAGACGGATCCAAAAAAGGTATATACCGTTCTACAAATTTTCAAATTCAGGAAGGAGCATCAAATGAATAGTTACATTATCTATAAGGCTGAAAATACCTTTACGAATGAAGTGTATATTGGGGCAACAACAAAAACTCTTGATGAACGAATAAATGATCATCTATTAAAATCGATGAATGGTTCTAATGTTTGTTTTCACAAAGCTATAAACACATTTAGCAGTGAAACTTTTGTTTGGACAGTTATTGACACTGCATATTCGACAAACGAATTAGCAAAAAAAGAAACTGAGTACATTTATTTGTATGATAGTCTTAAAAATGGTTATAACTCAGACAAAGGAGGAGGAATAAAAAAAACAGTTTATCAATTTAACATTGAAACTGGCGCTCTAATCAACTCTTATGAAGATTTAAGTAGTGCAGCTAATGCAGTTAGTGCAAATAACAAAAGTATTAGTAATGCTTGTTTGCATTACAATAAAACTTGTAAAGGTTATATTTGGAGTTATTCAAGTACATTGGAATTAACTTCCACTCTAGATGAGAGAAAAAAAGCAGTTAGTCAAAGTTCTTTAACTGGTGATTTTATTGTCAGTTATGAATCAGCTTCTGAGGCATCAAGAAAAACAGGAATTTCAAAAACCTGTATTACTAGGTGCTGTAGGAGTGAAAGAAAACAAACAGGTGGCTTCCTTTGGGAATACATCTAAAATTAAAGGCGGTGTAACAACCGCCTTTTTCAATAAAAGTATCTCAAAACTTGATATCTCAATTATATGCATGAGTTTTAAGTTTAAACTTAATGTCCATTTCCCAAAACCTATTAATAAATCTATAAATTATCAACCAAATTTTCAATAGCACTCTTACATAAATCCCTTTGGTCTTTTGCTACTTGAATTTTTTCACCATAAACTACATATGAATGTTTGTCCATTTTACTTAAAGGTAAACCTTGATTTGCAGCAACAACTCCTGCACTATTAAAATCCCTAAGTTCAATACTATATGCTTTTTCAAATTCTGTAATACTCTTAATGTCCTCAGTCGTATTTTCAAATTTATCAGGATTGTTTTCAAATTCTGAATACATTTTTAGAAGTGCTTCATTGGATAACGCTTTAAATGCATGTGCAGCTCCTTTTTTCTGAGTAAATCGATTTCCTAATAGATATGAAATCTTAGGCAATTGCAACTCATGAAATTTAGCTTTTGCAGCAAAAGTATATTTACCATAAACTGGATGCACAACAGATGTTCCCCATATAAGATTAAAAAGTCCAGTTATTGCAAATATTGACGAATCATCTGCATTAATTGGAACCAATAATTTTTCACCACCAACAATCGCTAATTGAGTATAAATTGCAAAACTAGGATTTGTGTCAATAAAATAAGTACATGGTCTTTCCGGATTTATCCTTTTTTTAGTCATGTTTTTTATTATACTGTGTATTTTAACCCACGGTTTATCAGCAGCAGAAAGAGGTGTAGCCTCTGCTCTTTCGGATAATAAAGGGGCAATTAATTCTAAATTTCCATCACCTGAAATCAAATATAAATTATCTGTAAGATTGGTATTTATGTCAATTAATTTGGTAGTGTATTTTAGAATATCTGCATCACCACTTAAAGTAGCTTCAGTTATATACCCTACAATACTTTGTGGCTCGTCTTTAGTAATCAATTCTTGTAATTTTGCTTCGCTTTGCTTTCCTCCACCCATAAGCATTGATGAAGAGTTAGCTTGTGGACACATATCAACGACAACAACATCTCTATCTAAATTTTTTTCGGCATAAACAGAAGCAATATGAAAGGTAATTGTGCTTTTTCCAACACCACCTTTATTATTCCACATAACATAACTTTTATTTTTCATTATATCTTTTTTTTATTTTTTTTAAATATACGATTCTTTTTAAGCATTTTGACTTCAGAAAAGAGATACTTTTCTCGACTTTTATCAGCTACCATATCTTCAGATATCATATTAAATTTGATTTCATCTGCCTTTCCAAGCAATTGCTTTATGTCACAATCTTTAGAACATTCATTTTCAAAGTCAGAATCAATCGTACCTGTATTAAAATCCATTTCTTTAGGTCCATAGTAAATTCCTCTAGGTTTTAATATGAGTGACAAAAATTGTTGTATCTCCATACCTGCTAAACTTAAACTAAATCCAAATACATTTTCACCTCTATGAATAAAATGGTCTTTAGGCAAACCTTTAATATAATTTGGGTCTTCTAATAATCCCGTCTGTTGCAATGCCACATCTTCAGGTTTGTATTGATGTAAACATTTCATGCAAATTCGTTCTGGACCAGTCGTATGAGCTTTCCATCTAGCTTGATCAATGTTAGACATATCAGATTTCGGATTTGTGTCAATTCCTCCATCAACAATAGGTATAAGATTAGCAAAAGAAAGACAATCTAAAACAAATCTAGGTAAAGGTCTATCCACACAAGAAACTAAAACATCACAATCAAGTGCGGCTTCATAAGCCTCTATTTCTGTAATGCTTTTTCTTAAAGTAGTTATCTTTAAGTCTGGAATTACCCCACTTGCTAGTAGTCTTTTTTTGTGAAAATCAACTTTAAATTTGCCTATATCTTCAACGCCAGCTGACAATAATCTATCAAGATTCTTTCTTTCAATGGTGTCAAAATCAATAAATGTCAAATTTTTAACCCCCGTTCTCATCAAAGCTTCAGCAATCAAAGAGCCAACACTCCCAAGTCCAATAATTCCAACTTTTAATCTCGAAATATCATTCTGTTTAGCTTCTCCCCAAGAAGAAATTGTTCGCTTAAATTCTTCGCCAAATTTCTGATTTGGCAAGAGTTTTTCACAATAGCTTATTTTTAGTTGCTTACCTAAAACACGAACTGACTCGCACCAAAACCTATCATATTTTTTTGGAGCAGTTTTAATCCAAAATCTTGCACTCCAAACATTATCTGTTCCAAGCGTAAGTCCTATTAATGGCAAACCAGTTGTTGCCTTAACTCTAGAGGCAAGCATTGTTTCTGTGTCGATATCATCATAGCTCATGTTTTGCCAGCCCGAATAAGGATGACTGTGTATAAAACAAATTCCATACGATTTAGCAAGAGCATAAGAAGTCACTTTATCAAAATATTCAGGATTAAAACTAACATTACCATGAACATTTCTATCACCAAGTTCAGGAAAAATTACTTCATTTATTACCCCTACACTTCGATTTTTACCTGAAGACAATTTGTAAAAAGCAAAACATAAATCTTCTTGTCCATCTTTGCGTATTAAATGCTTGAATAATTTAGCATTTAAACTTTCTGTCATTACTACACTGTAATTCATTCGAAATCGAATAAAGTTCTTATAAATGCTAAATAATCATTCACATCCATACCTGATGTCCATCCATTAAATGGTCGACTCCAATATTGAAATTCTAATGTAGGCTTATTCCATCCATGTATTCCTCCATAAGGATGAACGCCTCCTCCATTTGTAATTGGTAATAAATGCGGTTTTATATAAGGTCCGCTAGGAGGTATTATTGGAAACTGCGGTGCTGAAAGGGCTATTTCAATTGCTATCCCTTTAAATTTACCATGAGGTACTGTAAACTTGAAGCACACAAAATCATTTGTGTGCATCCAAGCTTCGAATCCTTTGCTTTGCAACTGATCCAAAAGTTCTTGATTTCCCATTTTTAAGAAACCGTAGCGGGTTCAAGTTTACATGTTGTGAACCTAAGTCCATTTTTAATAGCAATTTTATGCTCTCTATCATTCTTATAACCAATTTCGTTATGCCCAACAATTTGTTTAAGATAGTAGCCTTCCGGTTTTTTTCCGGCAGCAATCAGAATTTCAGTAGGAGTCATAATACATTCTTCTACCTCTATCGGTTCGTCATCAACATATATAATGATATGCTCATAAGGACTCGCAGTGAATCCCTCTATTCCAGGACTTTCTAAGTCAATTACTTCCGTTAGTTCAACGGGTTCAAATCCTTTTTCATTTACCTTAATTAACAGCTCATAATCTGTTTCAGGCTGAAGACCTGCAATTTTAAGAATTTGGGAGCCATTAATTTTTGAGTCAGCAGACTCGTACTTCTTGTTATTAACTTTAAATGTGTACATGATTTTATATGTATTAAGTTTGAAAAACCTGATATTTCAGGGTTAAATCGATTCCATTTCTTTAAAACAGCAGAGAATCAATGCTTGTCCAGACAAATTGTTACACTTAAATCATCTTTATTCAATAAAAAGAATTAATTTTGCATAACATAACAAAGGGAATTCATAAGGTAGATAAGCCTTATATCAAAAGTCGTCGAAAACTAAAATGCCCTTATTTAACAAATCCAATTTATTGTTGTCGCAATAGTTGGATTTTTTTTATACCTATCCGTAATTGTTTTTAAATTATGTATGGTTATTAAGCCATAAAGATACGAACAAACATTAAACATTCAATAAATTGTTAATAACTTTTAGATGCTTTAAGGTTAAAAAA
>NCET01000512.1 GCA_002280815.1 Flavobacteriales bacterium 32-34-25
TTGTAAATAGGATTACCATTAGCATCTTCGGTATAGGCATTTGTTGATCCCCATTTTAGAGCTGCAACACCATCTCCACTCACAAGCAAACTATGCGCTCGCACATAAACTGGTACAGGACTTAGAGCTGCAATTTCGGTAAGGAGTTTTTTCCCATCTTTCATGTAGGTATAATTGGGTTCATCATAACCAAACCATGCCCATACGGGTTTCATAGGTCCAATTTCTTTGGTAAGATCTACTTTAATTTCGGGATTTTGAGCGTGCAATGTTGCTGCTGTATAGAAGGTTAAAATAACAGACAGGCAACGTTTTAGTGGTTTATACATAGGTTGGTTTATTGCTTACGGAATTTCCGTAAAGTTAATATTTTTACAATATGTTTACTATTATTCAACAAAGTTGATAAAAAATAATTAGATATCATTATAATCAGTATCTTTATTTTCGAATTTAATTTTTGGCGAAAAAAAATAGTCAGCTTGGACAATTGTAAAATTTAATTGTCCTTTATTTGTGGCAAAAATGAGTTTCGATAAACTATTTGAATATTGGCATTTTGGAAAACGAAAAAGCACAAACTAAAGTCAACACAGACAACAATCTTGAAGTAGGTGAAAGAATACGCCTATTGCGTATCAATCAAAAACGCACTTTGCAAGAAGTGGCAGACAGCTGCGACTTATCTAAAAGCATGATTTCTAAGATCGAAAACAATAAAACCATACCATCAGTAGCTACTTTGGTAAAAATTGCTTCAACATTAGGCACTACCATATCGGGTTTATTAGAACAAGACGGCTGGAATAAAGCTATTGTTACCAGTCGTAAAGAAGCCGTTGAAAAATTGGTTAAAACCGAAAAAGGTTATTTGATATTTCCGTATGCTTCAGAATACCACCAAAAAAAGATGCAACCTTTTTTGTTTGTTGCCCGAAAAGGCGAAGTCATTCCGCACCAATTATCACATGATGGAGAAGAGTTTGTTTTTGTGGTAGAAGGCGAAATGAAAATGCAGGTGGGCGATACCGAATACATTCTAAAAACGGGGGACAGCCTGTACTTTAACGCCTTACAAAAACACGGAATTATTCCCATAACTGATGAAGTTAGCTATATTGATATTTTTGTTTAATGCAATACAAGAAAACTTAAATTCACCTTTGACAATCTAAAAAAACAGCCGCAAGAATGTTCCTGCGGCTGTTTTTAGTTTTAATAATTATAAAACACTTGCTGGGTGAAATTATTAAAAACTTCAGTTCAAGTGTTTTTTGTATAGCAAAACGGAACAAAAAATGTATCGAGAACCGTTTTTGTTAAAAGGAAAATTCGATTATAAATTTTCTTTTTTGCTTGATCAAAAAAGAAACAAAAAAATCAAGTCATACACTTCCTCGTCGGTCAAATTAGTTTTCGAATACTAAAAGAAAAGAACTCGCTACGCTCAAACAGATTTTCTTTTTACGTATTCTTCAAACATTTGACACTCGACTGCGGAAGCTAAGGACGGTTAAATATCAAAAA
>NCET01000513.1 GCA_002280815.1 Flavobacteriales bacterium 32-34-25
AAACATCCGTGGTAGGAAAAAGTGCGGATATTTTTTAATTTTATAGTTTCCATTTTATAATTTTATTCTTGTATTTTCAGGATTTTGGTAGTCACAAGTCAGTGCATGGATGAAAACTTTTTTATCATTTTCATCTACTGAAATATGTAATGTATAAGGAAATTTTTTAAGTGGTAAGGTTCTTATAACGTAGTATTTAATTTGAAAAAATGGAATTGATTTTAGTGTTTTTAAGTTTTTTTGGTACTCACTAACAAATTTTTTACCCAATCCTTTTTTAATATTTTCATAATAAAATACAGCTTCATCTATTTCTATTTCAGCCCGTTTTAAGATAACAACTTTAAAAGCCATATTTATTTTTTAAAGATTTTAAAGCTTCATCAGCATCAATATAATCTTCAGGTTTAGCATTTTTCATACGTTCTAAAACCATTTCTTGTTGCCACAACGGAATTTCATTCTCAATGTTTTCATTAATAGAAACATCAGGAATATGTTTGAAGAAACTAACGAAAGTTTCGTAAAAATCGTCTGGAATTGTAACAGTTAATTGTCTCATAACTTTCAATATTTATACAAAAATACTAATAAATATAATTCAAAGTCTATTATCACTAAGGCTATTAACTATCATCTATTTTTTTACCTTTGTGCTTCAATAAAGAAAATTATGTCTACTGAAGAAAAATCACTGCATTTTATAGAACAAATTATAGAAGAAAACTTAACCAATGGTTTTCCTCAAAATAAATTAAGATTTCGTTTTCCACCTGAACCTAACGGATATTTACATATTGGACATGCTAAATCTATTTGTTTGAATTTTGGTTTAGGCTTAAAATACAATGCTCCGGTAAACCTTCGTTTTGATGATACAAATCCTGCCAAAGAAGAACAAGAGTATGTAGATGCCATCAAAGAAGATTTGCAATGGTTAGGATTTCAATGGGATAAGGAATTATATGCTTCTGATTATTTCCAACAGTTGTATGATTGGGCTATTCTTTTAATCAATAAAGGAAAAGCTTATGTTGACAGCCAATCGTCTGAAGCGATGGCGGAACAAAAAGGAACGCCAAGTCAAGGAGGTGTTGATAGTCCGTATAGAAATCGTTCTGTAGAAGAAAATTTAGCTTTATTCGAAAGAATGAAAAACGGTGATTTTGAAGAAGGAACTCATATTTTAAGAGCTAAAATTGATATGACTTCTTCGAATATGTTGATGCGTGATCCAATTATGTATCGTGTTTTACACAAAGAACATCATAGAACTGGCAACGATTGGTGTATTTATCCAATGTATGATTATACACATGGAGAAAGTGATTATTTAGAACAAATTTCGCATTCTATTTGTACGTTAGAATTTGTAATGCACCGCGAATTATACGACTGGTTTTTAGACCAAATTTATGATGGTTTTTAGACCAAATTTATGATGAAAATCAAGTAAGACCACATCAATATGAATTTGCTCGTTTGAATCTGAATTATACTGTAATGAGCAAAAGAAAGCTGTTACAATTAGTTCAGGAAAATATTGTAAATGGTTGGGATGATCCTAGAATGCCTACTATTTCGGGTTTAAGAAGAAGAGGATATACATCGGCTTCTATTAGAAAATTCTGTGAAAATATTGGAGTTGCAAAACGTGAAAATATCATTGATTATTCGTTATTAGAATTTTGTTTACGTGACGATTTGAATAAAACTGCACCTCGTGTTATGGCAGTTTTAGATCCTGTAAAAGTGGTAATTACTAATTATCCTGAAGGAAAAGAAGAACTTTTAGATGCCGAGAACAATCAAGAAGATGAAAGTGCTGGTTTTAGAAAAGTACCTTTTTCTAAAGAATTTTATATTGAAAGAGAAGACTTTTTAGAAGTAGCTCCAGCTAAATTTTTCCGTTTAAGTATTGGAAATGAAGTGCGTCTTAAAAATGCGTATATCATTAAAGGAAAAAGTGTTGTAAAAGATGCTGAAGGAAATATTACTGAAATTCACGTAACATATGATGAAGACAGTAGAAGTGGAAGTGGAAGTGAAGCTTCTAAACGTAAAGTAGCAGGAACCTTGCATTGGGTTTCTATTCAACATGCTGTAGAAGTTGAAGTTCGCTTGTATGATCGTTTGTTTATTGATGAAGCACCAGATAGTCATAAAGAGAAAAGTTTCCTTGATTTTATCAACCCAAATTCATTATCAATTATAAAAGGATTTGTTGAACCAAGTTTAGCAACAGCAGTTTCTGGAGATAAATTTCAGTTTCAACGTTTGGGTTATTTTAATGTTGATAAAGATTCAACTCCTTCAAAATTAGTATTTAATAAGACCGTTGGATTAAAAGATGCCTGGGAAGAAAAAGGAAAAAAAGACAGTAATAGCATCAATAATGCTTTAAAAGAAATCAATAAATATTTTAAAGTTGCCACTCGTGAAGAGCGAATTGCCATTAGAAAAGCAATAGGGGAGACCTTAGCCGAAATTTCTAATTATAGTTTATTGCAAAATTCATTTAAGAAAAACATCAATAACAATAAAAGTTCATTGTTGTTTGCTAATTTGATTTTGAAATATGCTCCTTTAAAATCTTCAGATTATGATAAGGAAGATCTTTCTAAATTGTATTTAATGTCTTTGAGAAGCGAATCGAGTTTTGTTCGTTCAAGAGCCGTTTTAAATTTATACCATTTAGAATATGAAAATGAATTTGTAAATTTGTTTAAAGATGAAATTTTAAAATTAGAAGCTAATCCTCCAAAGAGTTCTTCCGAAAGAGAAAAAGAATTTATAGAACAACTCTTAAATAAATTATAACTATCAAAAGCGCTTTAATTAGCGCTTTTTTTTATTATTATAAAAATCTA
>NCET01000514.1 GCA_002280815.1 Flavobacteriales bacterium 32-34-25
GGTTTAGAACCTTTGGCAAAAATAATCATGGCGCAAGGAAAAGATGATGTCGATTTCCTGGCTACAAAATATTTAAATGATAATGTGATTAATGAAGATTCCGCTTTGCAAGGTGCACGCGACATAATTGCGGAGTGGATTAACGAAAATATTTTTGTTAGAAAACAGTTGCGAAGACTTTTTCAACGAAAAGCTACCATTACTACCAAAGTAGTAAAAACCAAAAAAGACGAGCCAGATACTCAAAAATTCAACCAATATTTCGATTGGTCAGAACCGTTGACAAAAGCACCTTCTCACCGATTGCTGGCGATGCTTCGTGCAGAAAACGAAGGTTTTATCAAGTTTAAAGTAGAAGTGGATATTGAAGAAGCATACAATATTATTGACGAATTGGTTTTAAAAGGTCAAAATGCCAGCACGCCACATGTACAATTAGCCATTGAAGATAGTTATAAAAGATTGCTAAATCCTGCCATTTCGAATGAAACTTTACAGGAAGCCAAAGCCAAGGCTGATGCCAATTCGATTCAGGTTTTTGCTAATAATTTAGGACAATTATTGTTGGCACCACCTTTAGGAGAAAAGCGAATTTTAGCCATTGATCCTGGATTTAGAAGCGGATGTAAAATAGTTTGTCTGGATGAAAAAGGGGATTTGCTATACAACGAAACTATTTATCCACATGCACCACAAAATGAAAGTTCGATGGCAATGAAAAAAATTCGTTCGATGGTAAATGCTTATAATATTGAAGCAATTTCGATAGGAAATGGAACCGCTTCTCGCGAAACGGAATTCTTTATCAAGAAAATTGCTTTTGACAAACCGGTTCAGGTTTTTGTGGTTTCAGAGGCTGGAGCATCGGTCTATTCGGCATCGAAAATCGCAAGAGAGGAATTTCCAAATTATGATGTGACCGTTCGTGGTTCGGTTTCTATTGGGAGAAGATTGAGTGATCCTTTGGCCGAATTGGTAAAAATTGATCCAAAAGCCATTGGCGTAGGCCAATATCAACATGATGTGGATCAAACAAAATTGAAAGAAGAATTAGATACTACGGTAGTTCGTTGTGTGAATTCTGTTGGCGTAAATATTAATACGGCGAGTAAACATTTATTGAGTTATGTGAGTGGAATAGGAGAGAAGTTGGCCGAAAATATTGTCAATTATCGTTCTGAAAACGGTCCTTTTGAAGATAGAAAACAATTGAAAAAAGTACCCCGATTAGGCGAAAAAGCCTATCAGCAAGGTGTGGCTTTTATTCGAATAAAAGAAGGAAAAAATCCATTGGATAATTCGGCGGTGCATCCGGAAGCTTATCCTATTGTTGAAAAAATGGCGAAAGATTTAAAGTTAAAAGTAACTGATTTGATTGCCAATAAAGAAAAAACAGCGCTTATCAAAGCTGAAAATTATATTACCTCAGAGATTGGTTTACTAACTTTAAAAGATATTATTAAAGAGTTGGAAAAACCGGGATTAGACCCGAGAAAAGCCGCTAAAGTATTCGAATTTGACCCG
>NCET01000515.1 GCA_002280815.1 Flavobacteriales bacterium 32-34-25
AGTTCTATTTTTAAAGTTTGACTATCCATAGCTATTATTTCTTAATTTCAAAGTTACAAAAATAATATTATCATTCTCTGTACAACATCTTAATACTCACAACTTAATACTTCCTAATGCTCCCCATACCCCACATCATCCATTTTACCATTAAACACTTTGTATTGAATGATGAAATAGCCAATTACCAAAGCCAAGGCTATAGCAAACCAATAGACTCCAACCGATAAGGCATATTCTCCATTAGCAACATTATAAATAGTCAATGAAGGATTCACTTTGTTAGTTGACGGCAATACTACGGGAAAAATAGAAGCCGTAGTCGAAGTAAATCCGCCTACGAGGAAAAGAGTCGAAAATAGAAATCCTGTTCCGTCTTTTTTAAATGTCTTTACTTTAAAAAGCCCAAACAAGCCCACAAACGTAATCAGCGGAAAAATAAAAAGTATGGGATTATTAATGAAGTTATGAAAAGGTTCTTTTTCGATAATATGCCAAACGGATAATGAAACAATCACCAGTGCCAACAACACAAAATTCATTTTATAAATCATCTCTTTTAACTGCGTATTCAACGACGAATTGGTTTTATAAATAATCCAATTGAACCAGTCAATAATTCCGAGTTCGGAAGCTACTGGACTCAGCGTAGGATTCCACAACGGCAGGAAGAAAAAATGTGGCTCCTGAGTAGAAACGCCATTCTCTACCATTCCGAGATTTACACCACGAACAACGTTTCCTAATGCCATTCCGAAAAACAGAGCCAGCAACAAACTAGCAATCCCGAAGGCTTTATCCCAAACGGCTTCCCACATAGAATTATGGATTTGTCCGCGCAATTCTAATCCTACTGCTCTAAAAATAAGCAACCATAAAATCATCATCAACGGCAAATAAAACCCACTAAAAGAAGCGGCATACAAGGTGGGAAAAGCATAAAACAAAATACCTCCTGCGGCAATCAACCAAACTTCATTAGCATCCCAAAATGGACCAATAGCATTAGTAATTGCTTTTTTATCTTTTTCAGTTTTGGCAAAAAACAAATGAATAATTCCTGCTCCAAAATCGTAACCATCTAGCACTAAATAAGTCGCCAAAATGCCTATTAATACAACATACCAAAAGAATTCCATAGTTTATTTTTTATATTTTTTGACAAATAAATATTTTAAAAATTCATTTTAAACCATTAAGAAATTAAGAAAAATTAATACTTAATTAAGCTTAACTTCTTAATGGTTTATTTTAAAAAAAATTAAGAATGTTTTGGTTCTGGACCGTGATAAATAATTTTTCCAACTAAAATGGCATATAACATCCCCAACAAAGCATACAAACCTACAAATCCCATCAGGGTGAATAAGGTATTACCTGAGGAAACCGTTGGCGAAGCACCATCGGCAGTGCGCAATAAATCATACACTAACCAAGGTTGACGACCTAATTCTGCCGTGTACCAGCCCGTAATATTTGCGATATAAGGAAATGGCATTAAGAACATAAACGCCCACAACAACCATTTGGTTTGAAACAATTGTTTTCGTGTCAATTGAAAAGCAGCCAAAACCATCACGCCAATAAAAAGTGTTCCTAAACCCACCATAATGTGATACGCATAATACAATCCGGAAATATTTGTTGGGTGTGTATCTTCTGGAAATTGATCCAATCCTTTTACTTCGGTATCCCAATTGCCATAAGTTAAAAAACTCAATACATTAGGTACCGCAATTTTATTATCTAGTTTTTTGTCTTTCACATCTGGCTGCCCAATCAGGACAATTTCGGCTCCTTTTTCCTCAGTATGAAAAATTCCTTCCATCGCTGCAAAAGTTACTGGTTGATGTTTTACCACATTTTTAGCCAATAAATCACCCGTTGGCATCGCAACAATAATGCTCGAAATCAATCCGAAAACCACTCCTGTTTTCAAAAACAATTTTCCGTAAGAAACATTTTTGTTTAACAAAATATAAAAAGCGCCAATTCCAAGCCGAGAAATTAGTCAATACAAATTTTCCGTTTTCCAATACTTCGTAACCTACCGGATGCTGCATCCAGGAATGTGTAGCAATAATCAAAAATCCGCTGGCCCAGGAACCCAAACAAATCAATAATCCAGTTACAAAATGCCATCGGTGTCCGAGGATTTTTTCGCCAAATAAAAACATCCCTAAAAAAGAAGATTCTAAAAAGAAAGAAAACATTCCTTCCATGGCTAATGTTTGTCCAATAATCCCACCTGTCAGTTCCGAAAATTTAGCCCAATTGGTTCCAAACTGAAATTCCATTGGAATTCCTGTTACGACACCCATTGCAAAATTCAGAGCAAAAATACGCATCCAAAAATGAGTCGCCTTGTTATAATGTGGATCGTTTGTTTTTAAGAATTTCCATTTGAAATAAACAATGATTAACGAAAGTCCCATTGTTAACTGCGGAAATAAGTAGTGAAAGGTAATGGTAAACGCAAATTGCATTCGATCATAAAAGAGCATTTCTTCCATTGGAAAGGAGTTTTTTTTAGATAGCCCAAATTTAATTCAAATGCCTCGAAAACTCTCATAAAAAACCTATTTTAATTTACTTATTTTCTCAGTTTTTTAGAAAACTGACAATTAAAATTCTTTGTGTAACTTTAGTCACTATATGCCCCTGAAGTAAACTTTATCTTTGTTACATCAAATTAAAAACAATGATTATGAAAATCGAACAAATATATACCGGATGTCTGGCTCAAGGTGCTTATTACATTACTTCAAATGGCGAAGCGGCTATTATTGACCCGTTGCGTGAAGTACAGCCTTATCTTGATCGTCTGGTACGCGATAAAGTGAAACTAAAATACATTTTCGAAACCCATTTTCATGCCGATTTTGTTTCGGGACATGTG
>NCET01000135.1 GCA_002280815.1 Flavobacteriales bacterium 32-34-25
GTTCCAACAATGTTTTGTAATTTATAATCTTCGTTTCTTGGCGCATTAAAAACCGTAGCGTTTAGTTTATTCGAAAAATCAATTTTATTGTAACCATAAACTCTTAGGATTTCTTCAATAACATCAATTTCTCTTTGAACATCAACACGGTAAGCAGGAATAGTTAGTCCCAAACCAGCATCCGAAACACTGTTTACTTTTATGTCTAGTGAAACTAAGATTTGTTTGATAGTATCTTTTGGGATTTTTTGCCCAATAATTTTAGTCACTTTATCAAAATTTAAAAAGACTGAGAAATCTTCAATTTTTTTAGTGTAAATATCGATAAGTTCTGAAGTAATGTTTCCACCAGCAACTTCTTGAATTAATAAAGCGGCACGTTTTAAAGCATAAGCCGTAATAGTAGGGTCGATTCCTCTTTCAAATCTAAAAGAAGCATCGGTATTTAATTGGTGTCTTTTAGCTGTTTTTCTAACACTTACAGGATTAAAATAAGCACTTTCCAGGAAAATAGAAGTGGTGTTGTTACTTACTCCTGAATTTTGTCCGCCAAAAACTCCTGCAATACACATTGGGCCTTTTTCGTCACAAATCATCAAATCTTCTTCGTGTAATGTTCTTTCAACATCATCTAAAGTGGTGAATTTTGTACCTGCCTCAACTGTTTTTACATGGATTTTTCCATTGATTTTTGCAGCGTCAAAAGCGTGTAAGGGTTGTCCTAAATCATGTAAAACATAATTAGTAACATCTACAATATTGTTTTTTGGATTAATTCCAATAGCCTTCAAGCGGTCTTGTAACCAGGCTGGTGAAGGCTTTACGCTAATTCCGGAAATAGTAACTCCGCAGTAACGAGGTGCTAAAAGTGGTGCATCAACTTTAACGTCAATTTTTAAAGTACGCATGTCTACTCTAAAATTACTTACGGATGGCGTAATCAATTCAACACTCACACCGTTTTGTAATAATCCTGCTCTTAAATCTCTTGCTGTACCTAAATGACTCATGGCATCGGCACGATTTGGCGTTAAGCCTATTTCAAAAACTTCGTCATTTTCTATTTTGAAAACTTTTGCGGCTGGAGTTCCGGGAGCCAAATCCTGATCTAAAACCATAATTCCGTCATGACCAGTTCCAAGACCTAATTCGTCTTCAGCACAAATCATTCCGTGGCTTTCCTGCCCGCGAATTTTTCCTTTTTTTATGCTAAATGAACCTCCTTCTTTATCATATAGTACTGTACCAATTGTCGCTACAGGCACTTTTTGTCCTGCTGCAACATTAGAAGCTCCACATACTACTTGTATTGGAGTTCCAGTTCCTACATCAACAGTTGTTACTTTTAGTCTGTCGGCATCAGGATGTTGTTCGCAAGTCAATACATGTCCTACTACAACACCTTCTAATCCTCCTTTTATAGATTGATATTTTTCAACAACTTCTACTTCAAGTCCTAAATCAGTAAGTAATGCTGCTGTTTCTTCTGAATTCCAATCGGTTTTAATGAATTGTTTTAACCAGTTGTATGATATTTTCATTTGTGAATTTTAATGAGGTGCAAATATAAGGATTGCAGTTTGGAGAAAGAAACAATTTTTTTGGTTTTTTAATGTTATTTGTGGTTATTGTATTTGGGTGTGTATTTGTGTAATTGATTTTTTTAAGTTTAATATTTTGTGAATTGTATAATAAAATTAAGTTAAAAAGGGATTTATGTTGGTTTTGTGCTGTTAGTTGAACAGATTGTGCTACTCTTATGATTTGTATAAAAGTAAATTTGAGAGAATTAAAAAATATAAATATTATGAGTGATATAGCACAAAGACCTGAATTTAAGGCAAAGTATGATAATTATATTGGAGGAAAATTTGTAGCTCCAGTCAATGGTGTTTATTTTGATGTGGTTTCGCCAATAGATGGAAAAGTGTTTACGCAAGCTGCCCATTCTACTAAGGAAGATTTAGAAGTAGCTGTTAATGCTGCACATGAAGCTTTTAAAACCTGGGGAAAAACATCGTCTACAGAACGTAGTAATTTATTAAATAAAATTGCTCAGGTTATAGAAGACAATTTAGAATATATTGCTATCGTTGAAACCATTGATAATGGAAAAGCCATCAGAGAAACTCTGGCTGCTGATATTCCTTTAGTGGTAGACCATTTTAGATATTTTGCTTCTGTAATTAGAGCAGAGGAAAGTTCGATAACCGAATTAGATTCACAGACCGTGTCTATTGCTTTAAGCGAACCTCTTGGAGTTATTGCCCAAATTATTCCTTGGAATTTCCCTATTTTAATGGCTGTTTGGAAATTAGCGCCAGCATTGGCAGCAGGAAATACAGTGGTTTTAAAACCAGCAGAGAGTACGCCAATTTCGATATTAGTTTTAATGGAATTAATAGGAGATATTCTTCCTCCAGGCGTGGTAAATATTGTGAATGGTTTTGGAGCTGAATTAGGAAGAGCTTTGGTAACCAATAAAAAAGTTTCTAAGGCTGCATTTACAGGTTCGACTACAACAGGACGTTTGGTAATGCAATATGCTACCGAAAATATTATTCCTGTAACCTTAGAATTAGGAGGTAAATCGCCTAATATCTTTATGAAATCTGTAGCTGATGCTGACGATGCTTTTTTTGATAAAGCCGTTGAAGGTGCCGTTTTATTTGCATTGAATCAGGGAGAAATATGTACCTGTCCTTCTCGTTTACTAGTCCATGAGGATATTTACGATAAATTTATTGCTAAAGTAATCGAAAGAACTAAAGCTATAAAAGTGGGTAATCCATTAGATAAAAGCACTATGATGGGTGCACAAGCCTCATTGGTACAAAAAGAAAAAATTATGTCTTACCTTAAATTAGGGAAAGAAGAAGGAGCAGAATTACTGACAGGTGGTGATGAAAATAAATTGGGAGGAGATCTTGAAGGTGGTTATTACATTCAGCCAACTATTTTTAAAGGACATAACAAAATGCGTATTTTCCAAGAAGAAATTTTTGGGCCAGTATTGGCGGTGACTACTTTTAAAACTACCGAAGAAGCTATTGAAATTGCAAATGATACCATGTACGGTTTAGGAGCTGGTTTGTGGACACGTGATGCACATGAAATTTATCAGGTTCCAAGAGCAATTCAAGCCGGTCGTGTTTGGATTAATCAATATCATTCTTATCCAGCGGGAGCTCCGTTTGGAGGATACAAACAATCAGGAATAGGTCGTGAGAATCATAAAATGATGTTAGGCCATTATCGCCAAACTAAAAACATGTTGATTTCATACGATAAAAATAAACTAGGATTTTTTTAATAATAGTTGTTAATTGGAAAAAGGTGAGTTTTCGAACTTGCCTTTTTTTATAAAAAATATTTACCATGATAAAACGAATTGACGCTACTCAGGAAGCTATAGCATTAATCCAAACGCTAAAAGAAAAACACGGAGAACTTATGTTTTATCAGGCAGGAGGTTGTTGTGAAGGTACGCAACCCCAATGTTTTGAAAAAGGAGGTTTTTATCAACGTATGGGTGATGTGTGCATTGGAACTGTTGAAGATACCGAATTTTGGGTTGACAAAGATTTATTCGAATATTGGAAACATGCTCATTTTACTTTGAAAGTGATTGACGCTTTTGGTGTAGGCGGAT
Organism: Flavobacteriales bacterium 32-34-25; assembly: GCA_002280815.1. GTDB lineage: Bacteria > Bacteroidota > Bacteroidia > Flavobacteriales > Flavobacteriaceae > Flavobacterium. Next base: position 3,653 of record NCET01000135.1, read on the forward strand.
TTTCATTAGAAACCCCTTTGAAAAAAACATTCCAAATTGAATATCGTATTTTTACGCCAGAAGAAGAGCAGGATTTAGAACCCGTAAAATATATTGAATAAGCTAGTTTACATATAGCAGTTGGTATTGTTTTGGAGTAATTCCTTCATGTTTTTTGAATAAACGACTAAAATAATTACTATCATCAAATCCCGTCATATAGCACACTTCATTTATTTGTATTGTTGGGTTTTTAAGTAATTGCTTAGCATGTTTTAATTTTTCATTAATCACAAATTCAATTGGGCTTACACCTAATTCTCTTTTGAAAAACCGAGAAAAAGAAGTGGTACTCATACAGGCCGTATCGCTTAATTTTTTAAGATTTATGTTTTCTCTGATATTTAGTCGAATGTATTCTAAAACTTCATTAATAGGCGAATTTGGGTTAGAAAAAACACCATTGTCTATTGATTTGGCTGTTTGTGTTTGAATAATTCGAATTAATAATTCTTGCAAAGTCAAATCGGCAAGAACGTCTTTTGTAACTGATGTACTCATGCATTCTTTGATGAGTTTATTCATCGTTGCGGCTAATTCAGTATTGTTATAAAAGTAATAGTTTTGGTAGTTTAAGTGCCAAAATTGATCGTTTCCTTCTTTCGGATAACGTTCGTTCAAGAATTGTAAGGTGCTGTTAATTTTAGTCTGGTCAATTGCTAAAGCCAGACATTGTGTAGGATTGTTTTTTGAAGCTTCTGGAAAATCAATTTTCATTTCTACATTCGAAGGAATAATAACTGTTTCACCAGGTAAATATTCAAAACCGGGATCATCAAAAAGATGCATTACTTTTTTTCCTCTCAGCATACTTGTAACTACTAAATCATTAAATTTTAAAGGAACTAATGTTGATGATTTATAGGTTTCAAATAAATTTAATTCACAGTGATTTAAATTGTAAACAGTTCTGTTTTCAATTAAAGTTTTCAATGATTTCTCATTCGATAATGTGGGAGGAGTAATTAAAGCACGATTTGTGTTCATAAGGTAAACTTTTCAAGTGTGCTTTAAATTTAATGAAAATAACTAAGAGTAATTAATAAGGTTATGTTATAATTTTAAATTATTTCTTCTACATGTTTTTTTATGTTTTCGGAAATTTTAGTGGTAGGTAAATCATTAGCATCATAGCCAAAAGGTTCTTCAATTTCTTCGGCAATTAATTCTAAACTGGCCAATACATAAAAAATAAAAACAACTACAGGAATTACAAAATACCCCAGATTAAATACATAACCAAATGGCAAAGTCATCACGTAGAAAAAGATAAATTTTTTCAGGAAAACACTGTAAGAATAGGGGATAGGTGTATTTTTAATACGTTCGCAGGCACCACAAATATCAGTAAAAGATTGAATTTCACTATTTAAAACAATCAATTGGTCGCCTGTAATTTTTTGATGTTTATACAGTTCGTTAATTTTCATAAACAGCATTTTGGCCACTTGATTTGGTCGATGCGTATGAGGATCATTTGGTAATGTGATGTTTTCCGCTAATTGTTTGCTGGTTTCTTCATCTTTTAAATGTTTGTCTAAAATGGATGCATAAGCAGGGATGATTTTTCTAAAAAAAGCGCGGTCTTTTTCATCTTCAATAATAGCATTGAGTTTCAAAGCTAAATTACGACTGTTGTTTACTAATGAACCCCATAATTTTCGTCCTTCCCACCAGCGATCGTAAGCAGTATTAGTTCTAAAAACCAATAAAAGCGAAATAACAAATCCTAACATTCCATGCATCATAGAAATGTTTTTAACGGGACTATCATCGGGTAAATCCCAATATTCGAGTTCGAGATAGGCTATAGCTGCTGAATAAACAGAAATTAATAAAATTAATGGGAATAATTGTCTAAAAGTATCGGCTTTGTGAAAACGAAAAATAAAGCTAGTCCAGCCTTTTGGATTATATGAAATCATAAAATTAAATTTGGAGTAAATGTAATTTTTAAATTGAAATCTTTATTAACTCAATTAAAAATAATTAAACCTCAAATGCTACAATTTAAGTAGTCATTTGAGTTTTAATTATTTGAGATTAATAATCCAGTTTTCCTGCTAATTCTTTTAATCCAATTTCGGATATTTTAGCTTGAAATTGAGCATTGGTATAACGCACAGTAGCATTTACGTAATTCAATTGTGCGGTTCTAAATTCTAATGTAGTAATGGTTCCAATATGAAATTTATCCAGCGTAATTGCAAGATTTTGTTTGGCAATTGTTTCGTTGTTTTTTTCTAATTCAATGAGTTTTAAATTCGTTAAATAGGTTTGATAAGCAGTTGCTAATTGTGTTTCCAGATTTAAATTTTGTTGGTCAATTTGTAGTTTGGCATTTTCAATTGCTAAATGTGCTATTTTTTCATTTCTATGCTGGGCAAAACCATCAAATAAATTCAGAGAAGCGCTAAAACCATAATTGAATCCTCTTGCCGAAGATTGAGTGGTAAATCCTAAACTGGATTCGGTTTCTGTAAAATTATAACCTGAGTTTATTCTAATTGTTGGGTAACGAGTTGCTTTTACTTGTTTTAATTGCAATTCGGCTACTCTTTTATTAATTATCTGAGCTTGGAGTTGCGGGTTTTGTTTTTGTGCCAAATTGCTCAATTCGTCCAATTTTAGATTAGCATCAACTTTAAAAATGTTGTTTACTGTAAAATCTATTTTGGTATCACGAGCTAGAATTTGGTTCAATAAAATCTTCGTATTTGCAAACAATTCTTTTTGTTTTAACAAAGTTACTTTGTCGGTATTCAGGTCTACTTGGGCATTTAAAACCTCTAATTTAGATGCTTTACCAATGCTAAATCTATTTTGTGCCAAAGTCAGTCTTTGGTTGGAAATCACCAATGTAGAATCTAATGCGGCTAATTGCTGTTGTTGTTGTACTAAATCAAAGTAAGTTGCATAAACATCGGCAATTTTGGTTAAAATACTTAGTTTTAATTGAGATTCTCCTAGTTTTTGAAGTTCTTCAAGTTGCTCTTTTTTAGCAAACATACCCATTCCGTCAAAAATTGTCCAACCTAAGCTCACGCCATAATTCAAACTATTACTTTTGGCATTGTCAAGGCTATTGACAGTTCCGTCTAATCGAATTTGCGATAAATTTTGAACATTATTATTGTCAACAACATTTGCAGTTAAGGTTGGAAGCATTCCAGCATTTCCTGGAAGCATTCCAGCATTTCCAATGGCATTATTGGTTTGGTTTACTTTTAAATCGTTGGATGCAATTTTAATTTCGTAATTATTTTCCAATGCCGTTTTTAGAGCATCTTCAATACTTAAGACTTGCTGAGCATTTGTTTTTACAATGCAAACCAAGAATAAAATGAGACTACGGATTACTATTTTTGTATTCATATTTTGTTTTCCTTTTGCCACAATTTCAGGATTTTGTGACCAATAAATTATTTACTAGCTTTTTCGTATTCGTCAATATGATCAAATTCAGGATAATGTTTTTTAGCTCTGGACCACATGAAATAAAGCGCAGGGATAATAAATAAAGTTAATATTAAAGAGAAAATTGTTCCTCCTACAATAACAACTCCCATTCCAATTCTACTTGTAGAAGCCGCTCCAAGTGACATAGCAATTGGTAAAGCACCTAAAGCAATGGCTAAACTCGTCATTAAAATTGGTCTTAAACGCGCCTCAGAAGCTTCCATAATAGCCTCGTATTTAGGTTTTCCTTGTTCTCGCAATTGATTGGCAAATTCGACAATTAAAATTCCGTTTTTGGTTACTAGACCAATAAGCATTACCGTTCCAATTTGGCTGAAAATATTCCAAGTTTGATCAAATAACCACAACGAAAATAAGGCTCCAGCAACCGCCATTGGTACTGTAAGAATGATAATTAACGGATCGATAAAACTTTCGAATTGTGCTGCCAAAATCAAGAAAATCAATAATAAGGCTAATCCAAAGGCAAAAGAAGTATTCGAACTACTTTCGACAAAATCTCTTGATTCTCCACCTAAATCGGTAGTGAAAGTATCATCAAGGACTTTCGCTTTTATTTCGTTCATAGCGTCAATTCCGTCGCTGATGCTTTTTCCAGGAGCTAAACCAGCCGAAACCGTTGCCGACATGTAGCGGTTATTGTGATACAATTGTGGTGGATTACTTTGTTCTTCAATAGTTACCACATTGTCCATTTGAATCAATTCACCTTTGTTGTTTTTAACAAATATTGAAGTTAAATCCAGCGGTTTCGAACGGTCTTTTTGATCAAATTGCCCAATAACCTGATATTGTTTTCCATTTTTGATGAAATAACCAAAACGTTGACCACTTAATGAAAGTTGCAAAGTTTGGGCAATATCCAAAATAGAAATTCCTAAACTTTCGGCCTTTTCACGGTCGATGGTGACATTGATTTCGGGTTTGTTGAATTTTAAATTCACATCGGTGGTCGAAAAAACATCGCTTTTACCTACTTCCTCCATAAAAACAGGTATTTTTTCACGTAGTTTTTCGAATGTAGGAGCTTGAATAATATATTGAATTGGCAAACCACCACGTCTGTTTACGGCAATTGTAGGTTGTTGAATAACCGATGTTTTGGCATTTGGATATTGTTTAGTCCATTTGGATAATTTATCAGCAATATCTTTTTGAGATCTTTTAATGACAATCTAATCATACCACTATTGATAGAGGAAGAACCAAATCCTGGTGAAGAAATAACCAAACTTACTTTTTTCTCCGGAATAGAATCATCCACTAATTTTGAAATTTCCTGCATAAAACGATCCGTATATTCATAAGTAGAACCTTCGGGAGTAGCCATACGCATAGTTACTGAACCACGATCGTCATAAGGAGCGGTTTCTTTAGGAAGTATCGTAAAAAACAAATAGATGATTGCAAAACAAGCAATCAAAATAGGAAAGCTAATCCATTTTTTAGCCATGTATTTTTTCAAAGAATCGGCATAACCGCTGTTCAATTTTTCGAAAAAAGGTTCGGTTTTAATATAGAAATTCGATTTTTTCTGCTCGCCACCTTTCATTAAATAGGCATTTAGCATTGGGGTTAAAGTCAAGGATACAAAGGCAGAAATTAATACCGCAGCACCAATGACGACACCAAATTCCCGAAAAAGTCTACCCACGAAACCTTCTAAGAAAATAACAGGTAAAAATACCGCCGCTAAAGTAACCGAAATAGAAATAACCGCATAGAAAATTTCGTTCGAACCTTTTATTGCCGCTTCAATAGGCGACATTCCTTCTTCGACTTTTTTATAGATGTTTTCGGTAACTACAATTCCATCATCAACCACTAAACCTGTGGCTAAAACAAT